>JBASLW010000157.1:0-3405 GCA_049656545.1 Methylococcaceae bacterium | reverse complement strand
TTTTACGAACGGTGTAATTTTGAACCCCACAAAACTCACACTGATAGTTAGCGCGTTTGAGTATCGCAGAACGAATCTGTACCCATTCTTGACGTACTGGGTAACGATGACGGTTTTCAGGTTTAATCGGCATGGCGGCTAAACAATACTATTTAAGCTGATGAAGATAATTTGTAAATAACTTATCTTCTTGTGAGGTGTGATTGATAAACCAATCAACTAAAAGACTAATGATTTTTTCGAGTTCTTCTTGTGAAGGTGCTAATCTAAATCTGTTTCCTTCAGCACAAAGTTTTTCGATTATGTCTAAGTGATGTTTTTTATGTGACGCTAATTCGGGATAACCCGCACGAAACATCATATTTTCTTCGCTGATAAAATGAAAATTAGCGTAGGCGTTGAGTTCAGAAATTAAAGATAATTGATAACTAAGATTATTTGATGCCAATAAGTCTTTCGACAACCGATTGATGAGATTCAAGAAAAAGTGATGCTGGAAATCAATATCTTCAACACCTAAAGCGTATTCAGGTTTCCAATCAATAACATTTCTTTCGGTATTCATAAATATCCTTAAATCACGCTCTGCCAATATCGTTAGTAACAATTTTACCTTTCTTCATACAGTCGATAATGAAATCGGGAGATTTATTTGTTTTATAGAACTCATGGTCTGCTGATAATTCCAAAGCATTAAACGTATTAACGAGCTTTTCACAGTTGTTTTGTAGTTCCAAAAGTAACTGATATAACTTTTCGATGTGATTGTCGTTAATGTTCATTCCAAATTACCGCTAATTCTCGATTCTGTAAGGGTTTTAAACATTTGACATATTCTCGCTCAGAACGGTTCATACAAGGCTAAAATCTGAACTGGTAGATGTTTATATCAAGCGGTAATTTTATCAATAACTTTTATCTCTAACTTAGATATTCTTTTTTATTCAATTCGTGTTCAACCAATTTTGCCACTTCATAATCACACCCACCGCAACCCGTTGTTGCGCCTGTGGTGTTAATAATTTCTTCTAATGAATTTTTGCCTTGCTCGATTAAGTCCAGAATTTTTTCTGCTGTTGTGCGTGTGCAATAACATAGTAGTGGCTCTTTAATTTCCATAAATAACTTTAACAACTTTAGTGAGTAGAATGTATCAAAACCTAACAATAGCATCTAGCTTGTCTTTGGAACTATGCGCCCCAATTTACCATCATCGGTAGAAAAATATAACAATCCATCAAGTCCTTCACGAACATGACGAAAACGCCACTTCAACTCTGATAATAAAACTTCTTGCTGAATCACCCGATGATTTTCAATCACTAATCGTCTTAACTGCTGACCACTTAACGCGGCGATAAACAAATTTCCTTTCCAGCTTGGAAATTTATCACCATGATAAAAACTAATCCCTGACGGTGAAATAGACGGAACGTAATAAGTAATCGGCTGTTCCATCCCCTGCTTGGTATAACCTTCACCAATCGCTAATCCGTAATACTCACGTCCATAAGTAATGATAGCCCAACCGTAGTTTTTACCTTTTTCAATCAGATTTATTTCATCACCTCCTAGCGGTCCAAATTCAGATTCCCATAATTCATCTGTTTGTTGGTTGATGACTAACCCTTGTGGATTTCGATGACCTAAACTCCAAATCTCAGCTCTCGCCCCTGCTACATTCACAAAGGGATTATCTGACGGAATCGAACCATCTTCGTTTAAGCGGATGATTTTACCGTTATCAAAACTCAGACTCTGCGCTCTATCACGTTGATTACGCTCACCTATCGACATAAACAAATGCCCTTGACCATCGAATTCTAAACGTGAACCAAAATGAATGGTTTCATTATTGGCTTCAAATGCAGTAAATAACACCTGTATGTTTTTGAGTTCATCTCCCACCAATTCAGCACGGCTTAATCGAGTAGTCATCTTACCGCTAGGCATTATGACGGCATAGGTGAAATATAACCAATGAGTTTGATTAAACTGCGGATGAACACGAACATCTAATAACCCTCCTTGACCATGAACCGCTACATCAGGTACGTTTTTAACCGTGATAACGTCATGTGTTTTGGAATTTAGAATCTTTAATGCACCTGTCTTTTCGGTAAAAACAATGTTTCCATCAGGGAAGAAATCAAATCCCCAAATAACATTGTGTTGTTGTGTTAGTAATTGAAGGTCGAATTCATAAGCACTAACGTTTTTAACCATAGTCAGTGTCAATATCAAAACAAAAAACTTAATTGATTTCACTTTACAGAATCCTTTACTCTTTGAGAAAATCCAAACCTGCCTTGAATCTTACACCACTTCGTCTTGATATTGTTCTTGGATTATCACTGACATCGTTGTAATCCATTCCAATTTAGTCATTTTGAAATAACTATATATTTGATTGTCAATCTAGTCGTTCAAATTTAGCAATACCATCTGGTGTATTTGCAGTACGAACGTAACCAGCTTTTGCCATGTTTTCATCATTTTGTTTTCGTATCGTTTTGACACTACGAAGTGCTTTTTCAAATGAGCATCCTGTCATTCTTACCATTTTTTGTGCTAATTCGATTTCTTCTTGATTGCTTTGCTCAGATTTAAGCACATGATTTTGTTTAGCAAGTTCTCTACGTTCTTCAAAAGTACCTCTTTGTTTTGCTTGTCCCATTATTTACTCCAAGTCACGTTGCTATCAATTTTAAAAACATCGCGTCACTAATGATGTCTTGATTGGTTTCAACTCTATCTAAATACACCAGCCCATTCAAATGGTCAAATTCGTGTTGAAATACTCGCGCGACAAAACCTTCAAAATCAACCTCTAAGCGTTGCCCTGTCAAATCAGTGTAAGTTACACGAATTGATTGATAACGTGGCACTAAGGCGCGAATACCTGTGATACTCAAACAACCTTCCCAATCTTTTTCTATCACATCAGACAACGGCACGAACTCAGGGTTAATCATCACCGTAGCTGGCATTGTAGGCGCATACGGATAACGTTTCGTCGGTTTGGATGCCACAACCATCATGCGTTTGGATTCAAAGATTTGTGGTGCGGCTAACCCAACACCCGCAGAACTCGCTAACGTGAATAACAGCGTTTGAGCTAATCGCTGAATGTCTGGAGCGGTCACGTCATCAATCGGTTGTGCGATTTCTCTTAATACGGGTTCACCAAGTAAAGCGACTTCAGATGGGGTCATTGTGTTCTCTCGTTGATTTAACGGCATATAAACGCACCAGCCCTAGAGCCAGTGCGTTATATCTGAATTGCAATCCATTTTTGGTTTCAGTTTGTTCACAACGACAACGTATATCGAGCAATTATCGCTACTCGAAAATGCAGCATTAAAAACCGATAAAGGAATAGTTTTAGCTACAATTTTGATTGAA
>JBASLW010000156.1:0-27387 GCA_049656545.1 Methylococcaceae bacterium | reverse complement strand
CCCATTTTAATGCCGTCGATTAAAACTAAAACATGGTCAGAATTTGTCCCACGCATGAAAATACTGGCATTTTTACCATAACCACCACTTTGCACCACGTCAATTCCCGCTGTACCGCGCAATAATTCAGGCAACGTACGAACTTGTAAACGTTCAATATCGTCACGGTCATAAATTGTTGCCGCTGTGGAAAGTGAATTTTTATTTTCTGAACCCGCACGAGTTGCGGTAACAACCATTTCTGGTAAATTTTCGGGGAGTGGCTCTTGCGCGTGTACAGGTAAAAAACTCGCAAGTAATAGCGTTGGAAATAAGATTTTTTGCATTTTGTTGTCCTTTTTTTGCGCCGCCCGCGCAAAATTTTAAATACGAAATAGACAGCAAAAGGCAAAAGAAAACCACAAGACGACTGGCGTAAAAAGTGTGTGATTCGCTTTCAAATACAGCCCTCCGCTGTCTGAAATAAACACTTTTAGGTCGGTCTCCTGACTTATTAAGCGATTTTTACAATCGACGTTCTTGTCTTCCCATGATTTTCACAGTGACATTAAAAAGAACGCTTAACTTAATTTACAGTTGCGGGGGCAGTTTTGGACTTAAACCAAATTCCCGTTTACTCCGTTTGGTACGGACACCTAAAAACGAGCGCGGATTATGGCGAATTTGAACTAAAAAATATACAAAAAAAGGGCAAAAATCGCCCTTTTTTCAAATTTTACATTTAATCAATGACGGAAATGGCGCATGCCTGTGAATAACATTGTCATGCCATATTCATTTGCCGCGTCAATAACTTCTTGGTCACGCATCGAGCCGCCTGGTTGAATAACGGCAGTAATTCCTGCTTCTGCCGCCGCGTCGATTCCATCACGGAATGGGAAAAACGCATCCGAAGCCATTGCAGAACCTGATACTTCTAAACCTGCATCGACAGCTTTGATTCCTGCAATTTTTGCTGAATAAATACGGCTCATTTGTCCCGCGCCAACGCCAATTAACTGTCCATTTTTGCAATACACAATCGCGTTTGATTTCACAAATTTAGCGACTTTCCAGGCAAATAATAAATCTGTCCATTCTTGCGTGGTTGGTTCGCGTTGAGTAACAATTTTCATCTCACTTGGCAACACACAACTCGCGTCACGATCTTGAACCAATAAACCACCTGACACTCGTTTGTAATCTAGTTCCGATTTTGATGTTTCCCATTCGCCTGTTTCTAAAACCCGCACGTTTTGTTTCGTTTCTAAAACGGTTTGTGCAGCTTGACTGACTTTAGGCGCAATAATGACCTCGACAAATTGACGCGCAACGATTTCAGCCGCTGTTTTTTCATCAAGTTCACGGTTAAACGCAATAATTCCACCAAATGCCGACGTTGAATCCGTTTTGTAAGCTAAATCGTAAGCGGTCAAAAGGTCATCAGATTCTGCAACACCACACGGATTGGCATGTTTGACAATCACGCAAGTTGGTTTTTCTGAAAATGATTTCACACATTCCAAAGCAGCATCCGCATCAGCGATATTGTTGTAAGACAATTCTTTGCCTTGTAATTGTTTTGCACTTGAAATTGTGCCGACGGCTGGATTTTTTTCAACATAAAACGCGGCGTTTTGATGCGGATTTTCGCCATAACGCAATGTTTGTTGTTGATAAAATTGTAAATTCAAGGTTTCAGGAAATTGAATTTGATTTAAACCGCTTAAATACGTTGCAATCGCCGTATCATAACGCGCAGTGTGTTCAAAACTTTTTAACGCTAAATTAAAACGAGTTGCGCTAGATAATTCACCGTTTTTTTCATTTAATTCATTCAAAATTTCAGCGTAATCAGCAGGATTAACCACAATTGCCACATCAGCATGATTTTTTGCCGCCGCACGAATCATCGTAGGACCACCGATGTCGATGTTTTCAATCGCTGTTTCAAAATCACAATCAGGTTTGGCAATCGTTGCTTCAAATGGATACAAATTCACCACAACCATGTCAATTGCACGAATATCATTTGCTGCCATAACAGCGTCATCAATACCGCGTCGCGCCAAAATACCGCCGTGAATTTTGGGATGTAACGTTTTCACTCGTCCGTCCATCATTTCAGGAAAACCCGTGTAATCAGATACTTCAACCGCTGCAATTTGATTTTCAGTTAAGGTTTTGAATGTGCCGCCCGTCGATAAAATTTCGATACCGAGTTGATTCAAAGTACGACAAAATTCGATAACACCTGTTTTGTCAGAAACGCTCACCAGAGCGCGAGAGATTTTTTTGTTCATTTAAAGTTTTCAGTTCAAGGTTAATAAATTTTTTACCACATCAAATCATCAGGAATTTCAAACGCGGCATAAGGGTCATCTTCTGTAACAACGTCGGCTTTCGCTTCGTTTAAAACTAAAATCCGTTTTTCATCACGTTCTTTGATTTTTAACGCGGTTTCATCACTAATCAATTCATAATTTTTACCACCGCGCACAATCGCCAATTTCCCAGCGACTAATTGGGCGCGTAATGATTCGGTGATATAAAGCGTTTTTACCGTTGTGCCATCAGTAAAGCGATAAGGAATTTCTGCATTTTTAGCATCAAAAACAATTTTGTTTTCGTCAATCAATTGCTTAATTTGGGCTTTAATTTCTTTTTGTCTGGCTTGTTCTTGCAATTGTAAATTCAACAATTGGTCACGTTCTGCTTTTTCAGCCGCCGCTTTTTGCGCCCACATTTTCGCCTCATCAATCACTTCAATTTTATGATGACGTTGCGCGTGTTGCTGTTTGTGCTTTTCTGTTTTGATGGTTTTCGCTTTCGCGCTACTAACTAAACCTGATTTGAGCAGTTGTTCTTGTAACGACAATTTTTTATTCATACGCAAATCGCTCCAATTCAATTTCGTCAAAATCACGCACTTGTCGATGTAAGACATCCGTTTGGGGTACGTCATTGTCACGCACCAGCCAAATCGTTTGTAAACCAGCCGTTTGAGCCGCATTTAATTCGGCTTCAATATCAGATAAAAATAGGAGTTGTTCTGCGGGCAAACCAATGTGCGCGACGATGTTTTCATACGAATTGCTGTCTTGTTTGCCACCAATATGCGTATCGAAATAACCCGAAAAAAGTGGCGTTAAATCACCAACGTCAGTATGCGCGAATAACAATTTTTGTGCATAAACTGAACCCGACGAATAAACATACAAATCAAATCCTTCGGCTTTCCAGTTTTGCAAATGACGAATTGCATCCTCGTACAAATGTCCAATCAATTCACCACGTTGATAACCCGATTCCCAAATCAAACCTTGTAACGATTTCAACGGCGTGATTTTTTTATCATCATCAATCCATTGAATTAACTGATTGATTGCTTGCTCTAAATCTAATTCTGTGCCAACTTCTGCGTTTACATCAGCGAGTAATTTTTGCACAGTTTCATTCGTTGCATGTTCACGCAAAAATTCACCAACATGAGCGCGAGCGTAAGGAAATAAACAATCTTTGACAAATGAAAGCGACGATGTTGTGCCTTCAATATCGGTAATAATCGCCTTAATCATGCTGACAATTCCTGTTTTAATTCGTCTAACGTTGGGAAAGAATTTGAAATGTCACTTTCTGTAAAGTTCGCCACCCAACCGTCAGGATTTGTAAATAAACGAATACACGCTAAATGTGGATTTTCTCCCATATCAAACCAATGCGTGACATTCGCAGGAACGCTAATTAAATCGCCTTTTTCACACAAAACACCAAAAACTTGGTCGCCAACGTGTAAATAAAACAAACCACAACCTTCAACAAAAAAACGGACTTCAAATTCTGAATGTGTATGTTCTGCTAAGAATTTTTGACGCATTGCCACTTTATCAGGGTGCGTCGAATCCAATTTAATTACGTCAGCGGTTTGAAAACCGTATTGATTTTTTAAGCGTTCAATTGAATCCGAATAAGCGTTTAAAACCTCGTCATTACTCGCGTTTTTTTCTAATGGTTGCGATGCTGTCCAACGTTCAAATTGCACACCAATTGCTTTTAATTCTGCGGCAATATCAGAAAAATCGGTAACTCTTTCACCTGTTTCAGATTCATTTTCAGCATAAATTGTCAAAACACTCATTTTTTAACTCCGTAATTCGCAAGCAAATAAAAAGTCTAAGGCTTCTAAATAGCGCAACGTTTCATCTACGCTACTCGCCCAAGTGTATAAACCGTGACCTGCAATTAAGTACGCATAAATATCATCATGAGAATCCATGTAATGATCCACATTTTCAGCCAGTTCGGCGATGTTTTGTGTATTTGCAAAAATTGGCACAATCACACGACGTTCATGCGTTGTAATGCCACTAAACGCTTTCAGCAATTCGTAGTTTTTCAACGTAATTTTTTTCCTACGCTGCATAGAAATTAACGTGCTATTCAGCGAATGTGGATGTAAAACAGCGTTAATATCAGGAAAACGTTGATAAATTTGAACGTGTAACAAGGTTTCTGCAGAAGGGACTTTCCCATCAAGTGGATTTCCGAGCGCATCAATAAGCATAATGTCTGCGTGTTGCAAATAGCCTTTGTGTTTGCCAGAAACGGTAATTGCAATTGTGCCGTCTGACAGACGCGCAGAAAAATTTCCACTTGTCGCAGGACACCAGCCTTTGCTATCGATAATTTTTCCTGCATAAATTAAGGCATCTGCAAGATGGTAAAACTGTTCAGGATAACTATATTGATTCATTGAATTCTCAAAAAATAGAGTGATAAAAAATTAACGTGGTTTTATCCATTCTTCAGGCAATTTCCACGTTTCTGCCCAAACTTCAAACGTGATAGCGGGCATCGGTTTTGCGATAGCGTAACCTTGAGCATAATCACATTTTAAATGTGAAATCATGACCCCGTGTTCAATCGTTTCAACCCCTTCTGCAATCACATAACGTTTAAACGAGGCAGCTAAACCAATCACGCCTTTCACAATGGCTAAATCGTCTGCATCATCGAGCATATCTCGCACAAAAGATTGATCGATTTTTAAGATATTCGCAGGTAAATGTTTCAAATAGGCTAACGAGGAATAACCTGTTCCAAAATCGTCTAACGAAAATTTAACGCCCAATGCTTGACACGCAATAATCATTTCAGACGTTTGTGCTAAATCTTGCAAGGCTTCGGTTTCTAAAATTTCCAATTCTAAATGTTCTGGTTTTACATTTGGATAATCAGCTAATAATGCGGCAAGTTGTTCAGAAAAATTTTGCGTTTGTAATGAGCCAGCTGATAAATTCACGCTAATTGTCCACATTAAACCGCATTCGTGCCATTTCGTCATTTGCTTTAACGCATTATTCATGACCCACGCATCTAATTGAATCGCTAACGGATGATTATCAATCAATTCCAAAAAATCATTCGGCATCAACAAACCCCGTTCGGGATGATTCCACCGAATCAAGGCTTCTGCACCAATAATTTTACCTTTTTGCATATCGACTTTAGGTTGAAAAAATAAAACAAATTCATTTTCAATCAACGCATTTTCAATTTCTTTTAAGCTATTTTGTTTGGCTTGTAATTCATAAGCAATTTCAGTGTTATAAATTTTGAAACAATTTTTTTGATTTTGTTTTGCTTCATACATTGCTTGGTCAGCGTGTCGTAACAAGGTGTCCGCATCGGCATCATCATTTGGATAAATGGTGACACCAATACTAGCAGAAACGGATGCAATATGATTTTCAATATAGAAAGGACTGTTTATCGCTTCAAGCAAACGAAACAAGATGGTTTCACATTCATGTAAGGTTATAAATCCGCGCAATAGCAAAACAAATTCATCACCGCCTAAACGCGCCACAGTGTCCTCTTCGCGCAACGTTTTTTTCATGCGATTGGCGGCTTCAACTAAGAAAAAATCCCCTGCTTTGTGTCCTAATGAATCATTAACCGTTTTGAAACCATCTAAATCCAAATAACAAATAGCAACGAAACTATTATTTCGTCTAGCGTGAGCTAAGGCTAATTGCATTCTATCAGCAAGCAATGAACGATTTGGCAATCCCGTTAAAACATCATGGTAAGCAATATGTTCTAATTGTTGTTCGTGCATTTTTGCTTGTGTAATATCTTCATAAATCCCGATAATGCCAATAACTTCACCCTTTCCATCATGTAAAGGAACTTTTGATGTGCGTAAATAAAGAGGCTTTCCATCAGGTGTGGTCTGAGGTTCTTCATAATTTAATTTTGCCATATTTGTTATCATGATGTTGGCATCATCGGCACGGTAAATTTCAGCTTGGTCTTTCCACGCCATATCAAAATCATTTTTACCAATTAAATCTTCCATGCTATTTAGCCCTGCATCTTTTGCAAAAGCGGTATTGCAGCCCAAATAATTCCCTTGTAAATCTTTCCAAAAAACACGAATCACAGGTGCGTTATCAATAACGGATTTAAATAAATAAAGCGAATTTTGTAATTCACGTTCCGTTTTTTTACGCCGTCTAACTTCATGTCGTAATTGAAAATTACGATAAATTCCAAAAATAATAAACGCTAAAAATGGAATTGCATATTTAGCTAGATTTTGCCAATCAATTTCTTCTTGGGTTTTTAAACTCAACCAACGATTTTGAATTTGGATTTTTTCATTTTCGGGAATCACATTTAAGGCTTTCGTGAGTATTGATGCTAATTCGGGGAATTTGCTAATCGCTGCCATGCGGTGATTTCGATAATATTCTGTTTGCCCAGAAAATTTTAAATTTAATTGACCGCCTTTTCTTATTTCGTAATGAACTGCCGCCGCATCACCTAAATAAGCATCTGCTTTGCCTGAAGACACTAAATTCAAACCCGCTTGTGAAGTTTTAGCGGTCAAAATTTCAAAATTAGGATAATCCCGACTCAGTAATTCTCGAATGAAAATCCCCTCTTTAATGGCTATTTTTTTTCCTTCTAATCTTTTTAAATCGCCAATAAAACCACCATCTTGATTATTTACAATGATAATCGGAGTATTCATAAATACGTCCGTAAAATTGAGATAATTCTGATTTCCCGTAGTCACTTTATCGACATCTGTCAGCATATCGACTTCACCACGTTTTGCTAATTCGACTGTTTCCGCCCACGATTTTGTTTTGATAATTTCAAACTTAACGCCGAGTAATTGTTCAATTCTATGCAAGTAATCAACACTCATACCAATATAGTCACCTTTTTCATTAAAAAATTCATAAGGGGCAAAATCAGGATTTGTGCCGACGCGAATCACGCGGTGCATAGCGAGCCATTCTTCTTCATTATTGGTTAATGAAATAGTAGGCGTGGTTTGTTGTTGACCGTAAATAAAACCGTTTAAGTTTTCAGTCGATTGCACTACACCTAATTCTTTATAGGTTTGCGCTAGACGTTCAAAACGTTTGCTGTCACTGTAACCAATAGCAATGCTATTAGGTGAAATCATTTTAAGCGTTTCACGTTCTTCAAATTTTAAATGGTTGCGTGTTAACGATTGCGTATTGTATTTTTTTAAAATCAATTCAACCATTTCGTCTGGATGATTAACTGCATATTCCCAACCTTTTAACGAAGCTCGCAGAAATTTTTTAACCCGCTCTGGATGCGCTTTAATTTCTTTTTCAGTTGTGAATAAATTATCGCCTAAAAAATCAACACCATAATTACGCGGGTCGATGACGTTAATTTCAATACCACGTTGTTTGTAATGGTCAAGTTCATTTGTTGCGTAAGCTAAAACAACATCTGTTTTACCTTCGATTAAATCATTGATATTCGCTGAATTTGGAATAGACGTAATGTCTTCTTCTTTTATCCCTGCTTCATATAACATTGCGCGAAGTGGTGCATTATCATAATCATCACCCATGATGCGCTTTCCGCGTACATAATAAGGGCTTACGATACCTGATGATTTTAACGACACATAAACTAATGGGCTGTGCTGAAAAATAGATGCCAAAATTACAACAGGCACGCCATTTAATCGTTCCACTAATAATGCGGTATCCGCAACACCATATTCACTTTCACCTTTAATGACTTGCTTGATGTTATTTATGCCGATTTTTCGTTCACGCAATTCAACATCTAAATTTTCTGCGGCATAAAACCCTTTTTCTTTTGCTGCATAATAGCCAGCAAACTGAAATGAATTTAACCATTTCAATTGCAAGCTAATTTTTTCAAGGGCGGCAAAACAGGGAGAATTGAAAATGAACAATAATCCCAAAAGAATAAAACGTAATGAACGCATCAATAAATCTGTCAAAAAGGCGGGAAATTAAACGGTGATTTTAACATTTTTAATACGTTGCACTATTGATTTAACGTGAAATCAACTTATAGTGCAGCGATTGAAAACTAAATTTTAGGGATTTTTATGAAACATTTTAGAGTGTCTTTCATTATTGCAATTATCTGTTTAAGTATTGCGTTTTATTGGGGATTTCAAGCGGGTGGTGTGAATGCAGGTGTAACAGCTGCGATGATTGCCATGATTTTAGGCGTTTTAGAAGTGAGTTTATCGTTTGATAACGCGGTGGTAAATGCGTCGATTCTGAAACGCATGGATGCTCAATGGCAACAGTATTTTTTAACATGGGGTATTTTAATTGCGGTATTTGGAATGCGTTTAGTTTTTCCGATTGCGATTGTGCAATTTGCGACAGGCATTGATTTTATGGCGGTTGCGGATATGGCGTTACATGATTCTGCAAAATATGCTGAACATTTAACAGGCGCACATGTTCAAATTGCTTCTTTCGGCGGCATGTTTTTGTTGATGGTCTTTTTGGGATTCTTATTTGACGACGACCGCGAAATTCATTGGTTGGGTTATTTAGAACGTAAATTTGCGAGTTTTGGAAAATTAGAATCGATTGAAATTATTTTATCGTTATCGGTTTTACTTGGAATGCAAAATTATGTTTTACCCGAAGACCGTTTAACCTCTTTAGTGGCAGGCGTTGCAGGCGTTGTTTTGTTTGTTATCGTAGACAGTATGTCAGCATTATTTGAAGACGAAGAAGAAGGCGAAGAAGTTTCTGATGTTATTAAACGCGGCAGTTTGATGAGTTTTGTGTATTTGGAAATTTTGGATGCGTCGTTCTCATTTGATGGCGTAATTGGCGCATTTGCTATCACGCAAGACGTAGTCATTATTATGTTAGGTTTAGCGATTGGTGCTATGTTTGTGCGAAGTTTAACGGTTTATTTAGTGCGTCAAGGCACGCTTGATGAATATGTCTTTTTAGAACATGGCGCACATTACGCGATTGGCGCGTTAGCAGGCATTATGCTTGTTGGAATGCGACACGAAGTTCCTGAAGTCGTAACAGGTTTAGTTGGCGCGTTATTTATTGGTTTGTCGGTAATGTCGTCGATTGTTTATAAACGTAAACGTGCTTAATTTTTATGTCACAGATTCAAAATGCTTTAATTAGTTTAAAAAACCACATTGCCGAAGAAATTATTGGGCAACATGTTTTAGTCGAACGAATCTTAATTGGTTTGTTAGCAGACGGTCATATTTTGGTTGAAGGCGCACCAGGTTTGGCAAAAACTCGCGCCATCAATGTATTAAGTCATGGCATAGAAGGTGATTTTCACCGCGTACAATTTACGCCTGATTTGTTGCCAGCCGATTTAACGGGAACAGAAATTTATCGTCCACAACAAGGCACATTCGAGTTTCAAAAAGGTCCTCTTTTTCATAATTTGATTTTGGCAGATGAAATTAACCGTTCGCCTGCAAAAGTCCAAGCCGCATTACTTGAAGCGATGGCAGAGCGGCAAATTACGGTTGGGCAAGCGACTTATAAATTGCCAGCTTTATTTATGGTCATGGCGACGCAAAACCCGATTGAACAAGAAGGAACATATCCGTTACCTGAAGCCCAACTAGACCGATTTTTATTACAAGTCAAAGTCGATTATCCAAACGCGGAACACGAAAAAACGATTTTGCGCTTAGTACGCGCCGAAGCCCGCCAGCTTGGTCAAAAAAGTTTAAAAAAACCGTTTGAAAAAATTACGCAAGAAACGCTTTTTGAAGCGCGAAATGCCGTTTTAGATTTGCACATGAGCGAACAACTTGAAGAGTATTTGCTGCAAATTATTTTAGCGACACGCAAACCGAAAGCGTATGGTGACGATTTAGCAAGTTGGTTGCAATACGGCGCAAGCCCACGCGCGACAATTTCACTTGATAGATGTGCGAGAGCAAAAGCATGGCTCAATCAACGTGATTATGTTGCTCCCGAAGATATTCAAGAAATGGCGTTTGATGTGTTGCGACATCGTTTAATTTTGTCTTATGAAGCCGAAGCAGAAGGCATGACAACAGACGATGTAATTAAAGAATTGATTGCGCGAATTCCTGTTCCTTAATAATCTCAACAAAGAGGTGGTGTTATGAAATTAAAATTAGTCGTTGCGATACTTGCGTTGACATTGCCTGCTTTGGCAAATGCTGACCGATATAGACATCACAATGGACACGGGCATGGACACAGTCATCGTGGTGGGAATAGTTGGATTGCCCCTGCTATTATTGGAGGCGCAATTGTCGGTTCAGCCATTTATGGCGCGACACGCGATGATGAACCTGTTGTCGTTGAACGTGAATATCGTCGTCCCATTTCATCTTATGAAATGCGTGAACAACAATTAAGACAACGTGAATATGAATTAGAACAGCGTGAACGTGAACATTACGAGCGTCAACGGCGTTACAACGACGAAGACAATTGCCGCGAGTATTATCGAAATGAACGTGGCACAAGTTATTATTCAAAAAATTGTTGGTAAAACAAATAAAGGCTAATGTTTCATAAGAAACATTAGCCTTAAATTTTAGTGTGCAAGTTTTTCTTTTGCTTTTTCGGCGAGTTTTTCAACTAACGAATCGTCGTGTACGGTTGGATGTTCAAAATCACCAAATGGACTATCACCTTTTTTCGTGTAGACGTAGATGAAATAACCTAATGGTGCAAATGCAACCGTTGCGATAACCAACATGAAAAACGATATTTCAAGAATAGTTCCCATGATTTTTCTCCTCTAAGAAACGTTAAAATAATTCTAAAGTCGTTTTGGTAAGAATTCTACTTTAGCCAACGTTCGTTTTTAAAAACGCGGCATCTAATTCGCGTAAATGTTCAATTTTTTCTTTTATTTTGATTTCTAAACCGCGTTCGACAGGCTGATAATAACGCATTCCTTTTAAATTTTGGGGAAAATAATTTTCACCAGCGGCATAGGCATCGGGTTCATTGTGTGCATAACGATAATGTTTGCCATAATCCAACGCTTTCATCAATTTTGTCGGTGCGTTTCGTAAATGAACAGGCACTTCAAGCGTTCCTGTTGATTTAACGTGTGCCATTGCGGCGTTGTATGCCATATAAACGGCGTTACTTTTTGGCGCACTTGCTAAATAAATCACTGCTTGTGCTAAAGCTAATTCCCCTTCTGGACTGCCCAAACGTTCTTGTGATTTCCACGCATTTAAGGCAATTTGCAAGGCTCGCGGGTCAGCGTTGCCAATATCTTCGGACGCAATTCGTACAATTCGCCGCGCTAAATACGTTAAATCACAACCGCCATCAATCATGCGACAAAGCCAATACAACGCCGCATCAGGCGAACTACCGCGAACCGATTTGTGTAACGCTGAAATTTGATTATGAAATTCTTCGCCGTGTGAATCGAAACGTCGAACGCCGCCATTTAAAACCGCTTGTGCAATGGTTTCATCAATAATTAAATTGTTTTGCGCGACTGAAACATCGGCGGCAAGTTCCACTAAATTTAATAAACGGCGTGCATCACCGTCAGCAGCCTGGGTGAATTGAATTTTAATTTCGTCTGATATTTCAAGTTTTAAATTGCCTAAACCGCGCGTTTTATCCGTGAGCGCGTGATTCAAGATTTGTAATAAATCGCATTCACTTAATAAATTTAAAACATAAACTCGCGCTCGTGAAAGTAACGCATTATTCAACGCAAACGAGGGATTTTCAGTTGTCGCGCCAATAAAATACACCGTGCCATCTTCAACGTGCGGCAAAAACGCATCTTGTTGTGATTTGTTAAAACGATGCACTTCATCAACAAATAAAATCGTGCGCCGTTTTTCAAATTGTTGAATCGTTTTGGCGTGTTCAATCGCTTCGCGGATTTCTTTTACTCCAGCTAAAACAGCTGAAATCGCTAAAAATTCTGCATTCGATTGTTTGGCAATCAAACGCGCTAATGTAGTTTTACCTGTTCCTGACGCACCCCAAAAAATCATTGAATGCAAACGTCCCGAAGTCAGCGCGATTTGTAACGGTTTTCCTTTTGACAGAATATGCGATTGTCCAACGTAATCCTGCAAAATTTGCGGGCGCATTTTTTCTGCTAATGGCGCATTTAAATTGATGTCATTCACTTTTCGCCGCCATTTTTAACGTTGTTAATTCTAAAACACGGTCGTCTGTTTTTACGTCATCGCCCCACCAAACTTGCACGTTGACTTCAAATAATTGGACAGGCAAATCATGCAAACTCAATTCAGGTGATACAAATGTTTTTGGATTCACGCGCACTTTCCAATGATAAATGTCATTTTCAATGCCAAGCGTTTCGGTGACTTTTAAAGGCGTTTCAACACCTGTTTTTGAGATTAAATTATTAGCAATTTGCGTCGCGTTTGTGTAGTCATCAGCGACACGAGCAGTGGTTACACCAGATGAGAAAATTTTGAGCAAAATTCCAAGAGAAATTGCCAAAATTGAAAAGGCAATGAGAATTTCAAGAAGGGAGAAACCGCGTTGATTAACCATTACCAGCCGATTTCATCAACACAATAATTTCTTCCAAACGCGCAATTTCACGTTTTTGTAAATCAATGATTTCATCTTTGTGACTAAGTTGCATTTGTAATTTTTGGATTTCAAAGGCGATTTCGGTTGATGAACCGATGACGTTGCAACCGTGATTGCTATTATCACGGATTAAATAAACATTTTTCCCGCCTGACATCAATTCAAGTAAATCTACGTTCAATTCTTTTGCGATTTGTTCTAATTTTGAAATATGAGGATTGGTTTCACCACGTTCAATTTTTGAATAACCATTTACTGACATATTCAATTTGGTTGCCATTTCTTCCTGTGACCAATTTTTAGACTCTCGCATCGAACGTATTTTTTCCTGAACTTTCATAAATCACCACTAATTGGGAAGGTGTAACCACTGTTTGTTGTTGGGAAATTGTTTATGTAAATTTTACACTAGAAATCTCGAAGCATTTACTAATTCACAATTTTGGAATAAATGATTTATGTCTGATGATAAAAAATATACAGAAGATAGTTTTTGGGGGAAAATTAAGAAATCTTGCAAAAAAGCTGGAAGTGAAACAATTGAAATGGCTTTGAAACTTTTTTATGCGGCGAAAGAACCTGATACACCTGTATGGGCAAAAAGCACGATTTATTCAGCATTGGCATATTTTATTTCTCCATTAGATGCAATACCAGATATTACGCCAGTAATTGGCTATGTTGATGACGTAGGGGTTTTAACTGCTGCAGTAGCAACAGTTTCTACTTTTATAAATGAAAATGTAAAAGAAAAAGCTAAACAAAAATTGAAAGATTGGTTTGGCTAAAATTTAAATACAAATATGTTTAGAGTTATATTTTCTTTGTTAAGGGAGGGGGTTATTGAATATCCACTTATAACAATAGCGGTAATAATCACTATGAGTGCTTTGATCCATTTTTTCATTAAATGGATATTTGATTCTGCAGAAGACGATTAAAAGCCTAAAAACAAAAAAACGCGACCCTAAAAAGTCGCGTTTTTTGTTGTGTGTGGTTTGCCATATTGTTTCCCTTAAGATACGATTAACAGATGAAATATGAAATATGAAATTAAGCAATCTACATCTTTTAATACTTGGCTTGAAGAACTCAAAGACCCAGTGACACGAAATAAATTACTGCTTAGGCTTAATCGTGTGAGTGAAGGCAATTTTGGCAAGCACAAGCCACTTGCACCAAATTTGTTTGAGTTAAAATTTACATTTGGTGGAGGGATTCGGATTTATTACACAGTCAAAAATAATCAACTTGTTTTTTTGTTAGCTGGCGGTAATAAAGCTACCCAAAATCGTGATATTGAAAAAGCAAAAGCCATTTTAAAAATTCTTGAGGGGGAAAAATATGAGTGAAGAATTCACGCCGTTTGATGTTGCCGATTATCTAAAAACCGACGATGACATTAAAATTTTCTTAAAAGAAGCCGCCAAAACAGGGAGTTTTTCCGATTTCATTCACGCACTTAATACTGCTGCAAGAGCGAAAGGTATGAGCGAAGTTGCCAAAAATGCAGGTGTAACGCGAGCAAGTTTGTATAAATCACTTTCAGAAAATGGCAATCCGCGTTTTGAAACTATTGCAAAAATTGTTGAATCGTTTGGTTGTAAAATTGCGCTGGTGTAAGTTTCTCAAAATGAACAAAAAACGCGACCCTAAAAAGTCGCGTTTTATTCTTCTTCAATACTCACATGACCCGTCAACCAATTGATATTTATTTTTTGTTTGTGATGATTTTTTTCTATCGTAATGCGCCCGCCAATTGATGACCCATCTGGGAAAAATCGTAATTTGGCAACACCGTCATTCAAATCTTCTTTTGCTGTGCTGATAGTGACATCGATATTTTCATCGACATGATACGGTTTGTTTTGACCTGTGAGCGTGTAACTATTTTTACTCAAATCAAAATCAAGCGTTGCTTGGGTGTGTGAAATCATCGCTTGAGAACGTACAAAACGCAGACCTGATGCTAAGTCACGCGCGGCAGCTTTTAATGTCATTGAATCATTTCCTGCTGACATATTCACCGCTACCGCACCAAATCCTAACACCATAATGCCCAAAACGATTATCAGTTCGAGCAGTGTAAAACCTGTGTTAGAACGCATTTATTCCCAGCTATTTACATCTTGGTCTTCGCCTTCGCCACCTTCTTTTTCGTCTGCGCCGTAAGTGAATAAATCAAATTTTCCGTGTGTACCTGGTGAAGCATAGTGGTATTCATTTTGCCAAGGATCAACAGGCGTTTTGGCTTTTTTCAAATAAGGTCCATTCCAACGTTTTGAACCTTCAGGAGCTTCGATTAACGCTTGCAAACCTTGATCTGAGGTTGGGTATTTGCCCATATCAAGTTTGTACATATCAAGGGCGGCAGAAAAATCTTCCACTTGGACTTTTGCCGCTTTGGTTTTGGATTCACCTAAATGTTTCATTACTTGAGGGCCAACGATGCCCGCAAGCATCGCAATAATTCCTAACACAACGAGTAATTCTAATAACGTAAAACCTGCTTGTTTTTGTGTATTTTTCACCTTTTAAACCTCCGACTTTTGCGGATGTTGACGCGAATTTGGATTCAATAATTTGTTCAGCGCGTTGACATAGGCTTTTGCCGAAGCGGTAACGATGTCAGTATCAGCACCTAAACCGTTCACAATTCGCCCTGCTTTTTCTAAGCGCACTGTCACTTCACCTTGTGCATCTGTGCCATTTGTGACGTTATTAACTGAATATAATTCGAGCAATGCCTGTGAATTGACCAATTTTTCAATTGCTTTCAAGGTTGCATCAACCACGCCGCCACCTGTTGAATTACCTGTGACTTCTTGATTATTCAAACGCAATGTCACAAACGCATTCGGCACTTCGCCTGTTTCAGAACATACTTTTAACGACACTAATTTAATGTGTTCATCTTCGGTTTCAATCGTGGTTTCAGAAATTAGTGTTTGTAAATCTTCATCAAAAATTTCGTGTTTTTTATCTGCCAATTGTTTGAAACGCGCAAAGGCATCGTTTAATTCGGCTTCGCTTTCAAATTCAAAACCGAGTTCTTGAATTCGGCTTTTGAACGCATTGCGCCCAGAATGTTTGCCTAAAACCATACGATTTGCTGACCAGCCGACATCTTCGGCACGCATAATTTCGTAAGTTTCGCGGCTTTTCAAAATGCCGTCTTGATGAATTCCCGCTTCGTGAGCAAACGCATTTGCGCCGACAATCGCTTTATTCGGTTGAACGGGAAAACCCGTAATCGAAGAAATCAATTTTGAACAAGTCAAAATTTCACGGGTATCGATGCGCGTTTCACAATCAAATACATCGTGACGTGTACGAACTGCCATCACCACTTCTTCAAGCGAGGCATTTCCCGCACGTTCGCCTAAACCGTTAATCGTGCATTCAACTTGGCGTGCGCCATTCATCACGGCTGAAAGCGAATTGGCAACCGCCAAACCTAAATCATTATGACAATGCACTGAAAAAATCGCTTTGTCAGAATTCGGAATACGCTCAATTAAACTTTTAATTGTCGCGCCAAATTGTTGCGGAATGCTGTAACCAACCGTGTCGGGAATGTTTAAAGTTGTTGCGCCAGCGTTAATTACCGCTTCTAAAATGCGACACAAAAAATCTTCTTCTGAACGTCCTGCATCTTCAGGTGAAAATTCTACATCGTCTGTATATTGTCGCGCCCGTTTAACCGCTCGCACGGCGTGTTCAATTACTTGCTCTGGACTCATGTTGAGCTTCATTTGCATGTGAATCGGCGAAGTCGCAATAAATGTATGAATCCGCGATTGTTTTGCGCCTTTTAACGCTTCCCCTGCACGGTCAATATCTTTATCTAATGCACGCGATAAGGCACAAACGGTGCTGTCTTTGATAATGTCGGCAACGGCTTTTACCGCTTCAAAATCGCCCACGCTTGCGGCAGGAAAACCCGCTTCCATGACGTTCACTTTTAAACGCTCTAACGCACGCGCAATACGAATTTTTTCATCTTTTGTCATTGACGCACCAGGGCTTTGTTCGCCGTCGCGCATTGTCGTATCAAATATAATGAGTTGGTCTTTCATAAAATGGTTTAATCCTAAATTTGAATAAATTTAACTTTTGCGTCCTTGTAATTTTTTACGACGACGCATAATCAATGTGACCGCAGGTCCTGAAATCGCGTAGCCTAAAAATAATAAAAATAACATTGTTTGTGGTTGCGCCATCACAAATGCAATCGCAAGCATCACCGCAATGGCGACAAAAAATGGCACTCTGCCTTTTAAATCAATTTCTTTAAAGCTCGAATAACGGAAATTACTTACCATTAACAAACCTGTGCAAATAGTTAAAACAATTGCTGGATATTTGAGCATTTCAATATCCCAACCATGTTCGAGTGAAATCCAAATAAATCCCGCTAAAATTGCAGCCGCCGCTGGACTGGGCAAACCTTGAAAATAGCGTTTATCCGCAGAAGTTAATTGCGTGTTAAATCGCGCTAATCGTAACGCGCCACCTGCTGTGTGAACAAATGCCGCAAATAAACCGAGTTTTCCTAGCGTTGAAAATGCCCACAAATACATCACAAGTGCTGGCGCGACGGCAAATGAAACCATGTCTGACAAGCTGTCATACTGTGCGCCAAATTCGCTTTGTGTATTCGTTAAACGCGCCACCCGTCCATCTAATCCATCCAAAATCATAGCAACGAAAATCGCCGCGACAGAAATATCGTAATGCTGATTCATCGCAGACGTTATCGCGTAAAAACCCGAAAATAACGCGCCTGTCGTAAATAAATTAGGAAGTAAATAAATGCCGCGACGGCGAATAGTTAATTTTTCAACGCTCATATAATTGCCACAAAAAAGAGTGATTTCGATGCCCGAATTATACACGATTCGGATTTTGGGTTTTATTTGCTCAAATCGACTTTGATTGCGTCAAATAAATTGGTAAGCACTTTGTTATCTGTACCATCCGTAAGCGGTTGTGATTCTGCATTTAAAAGTGTGACAGCCGTTTTTGCGTTAGTTTCATGGAATTGTAAAATGTAGGCGGTTTCATTACTGACAAAACCATCAAAAATTGACAATGATTCGTCTAATAACGATTTTTCAGAATCCAATTTCGGTTTTGAATCTGCTATCTGAATATGTACTTGACCTGTTTCAGCGTTGCGATTTGTGACTTCGATATTGCTACGTCCTAAGGCTTTGCCGACAATTCGCCAAGCGCGTACCGAAGGCACATTCAAATTCAATGTTGGCATATTTTCATGTGTCAAACTAACTTGAATTTCATTGCGCGATAATTCTGTTTCCGTTTCAGCCAATGCTGGACGATTAACAGAGGCTAAGTTTTCAATTTTCTCAACGCTTTTTGTGGTTAGTTTTTTAGGGACTTCTGTTTGCTTTGAAATTATCGCTTCAACGGGTGCAACTCGCGTTTGAATTGACGGTTTTTGTACCAAATCGGATGGAATAACAAGAGGGGGTAATTCGGTTGTAAATTGATAATCTTTTTCTTTGTCGGGAAACCAATTTTGAATCATGCTGCAACCGCTTACGCCTACAACGCAAGCGATTAAACTCATGCGAAAGGGTGTTTTCATACTAAATCACACCTGCTTGACGCATTGCAGCACGCACAGTTTCTTCGCATTCTTCGCTTAACCATGTCAAAGGAAGTCGAATGCCTTTTTGTGTCAATCCCATTTCAGCCACCGCAAATTTCACTGGAATAGGATTCGCTTGAATAAACAAATCACGATGTAACGCTGTCAGTCTTTTATCAATATCAGCAGATTTTTCTGCATCACCTTGAATTGCCGCCATAATCATTTCATGGACTAAACGTGGTGCAACATTTCCCGAAACGGTAATTGTGCCATTTCCGCCTAATAAACAAAATTCTCGGCTGGTAGCATCGTCACCTGTGTAAATAGCAAAATTTTCTGATGTTAAATCACGAATTTTTTGCACACGGCTTAAATCCCCCGTCGCTTCTTTTATACCGACGATATTTACAATGTGTGATAAACGTCCCACTGTTTCAGGCAACATATCACAAGCGGTTCGACCAGGAACGTTATACAAAATTTGGGGAATATCGACAGCATCAGCAATGGCTTTATGGTGTAAAAACAAGCCTTCTTGCGTGGGTTTGTTGTAATACGGTGTCACAATTAAACACGCATCTGCGCCAGCTTTTTTGGCTTTTTGCGTTAAATTTATTGCTTCCGATGTAGAGTTTGAACCTGTTCCTGCAATAACAGGGATGCGTCCTGCAACGTTATCCACAACAAATTTAATCACGTCACAATGTTCGGTTTCACTTAGTGTGGCAGATTCACCTGTTGTTCCAACAGCCACAATTGAATCTGTACCTTGCTCGATATGGAATTCTATTAAACGCGCTAAACTATCAAAATCAACAGCTCCGTGGCTGTCCATTGGGGTGACTAATGCGACGATACTACCTTGAATCATGAAAGCTCTCGATGGGTTAAAAGTGAAAATTTTTATTGTGCTTATTATCCATAAAAATTTTTAGGATGTTTAGAAATTGTTTTAAAATTTACACAATGCAAAAATAAAAAAGGAGAGTCTAAAAATCATAGACTCTCCTTTTTTTGATGTTAACTCTTTACCGTGTTTTGAAGTGTGCCATTTCAGTTGCTAAGTTTCGGGTTTGGTCGCTTAACGATTCTGCCGCTGCAGCGGCTTCTTCAACTAACGCTGCATTTTGCTGTGTGACATTATCCATCTGCGTAACAGAATGATGCACTTGGTTAATGCCAGACATTTGGTGGACTGATGCGGCTGCAATTTCAGACATAATTGTGGTGACATTTTGAATTGCCCCGACAATATCCTCCATTGTTCTGCCTGCTTGGGCAACTTGCTTACTTCCGCTTGAAATATCTTCAACCGAATTATCAATTAACCGTTTAATTTCACCAGCGGCATTTGCTGCACGTTGTGCTAAATTGCGAACTTCAACCGCCACAACCGCAAAACCTTTACCTTGTTCACCAGCTCGCGCGGCTTCAACAGCGGCATTCAACGCTAAAATATTGGTTTGAAATGCAATATCGTCAATTACCGTAATAATATCGACAATTTTATGTGACGATTCGTTAATCGTTGCCATGGTTTTAACAACTTCATTAACCACGTCAACACCTTTTTTCGCCGTTGATGATGCACCAACGGCTAACTCGTTTGCGTGTTTAGCGTTATCGGTATTTTGTTGCACCGTATTTGATAATTCTTCCATGTTTGACGCGGTTTCTTGCAAACTTGAAGCCTGTTCTTCGGTTCGATGCGATAAATCATTATTACCCGCTGAAATCTCATTTGCAGCCGTTGCAATAATTTCACTTGTCGCTTTAATTTCGCCAATTAAATTTCTTAAATTGATAACCGTAGAATTTACGCCCACTTTTGTTGCCTCAAATGCGCCAACATAATTCGCATCTATCGTTTGTGTTAAATCACCTTTTGATAATGCGTTAGCAACACGCAAAACATCATTTAAACCTCTTTCCGTTGTTACGAATAATTGGTTAATCAATTCAGCTAAATGTTTGCCATAACCGACTTTATCGTGCATTGCCATTTTGACACTAAAATCACCGCATTCCGCGCCAGAATGAACAATGCTTTCAATTTCTTCAACCAATTTGTTGAGTGCATCAACGGTTTGATTTACACCATCTTTTGTTTTGCCAAAAGTGCCATGATATTGCCCCGTGATTTTCTGTTTCAAATCACCTTTTGAAATAGCATTCGATACTGTCATTACTTCATTTAACGTTTCGCTAATTATTTCTAGCGATGTATTCATGCCCATTTTGATTTTGTTGAACTCGCCGTTAAATTCCCCCGTTATTCTTGAATTCAAATCCCCTTGTGATATTTCACTCATAGTAACGTTGATGCTGATAACGGCGTTACTCAATGCGTTACGCATTTTATTGATTGAATTTATGATTACGCCTAATTCATCATCTGAATGGCTATCAATTTTTAAACTTAAATCGCCATTTGCAATCGCGCCTATCACTTTACAGATTTCGTTAATTTGTTGAATGATGACTTTTGTAATGATAGAACCTAACAACACACCTAACATAATCGCAATGCCCGCAATGATAAATAACGTTATTACAATTTCATTGCGTGTTTGAACCATCTTTGCTTGGGCTTCTTCAGCGGCTTCCATAGCTTGTTTTACAACTGTATCGCCTAATAATTTCATTTTAGGCAAAACAATGGTCATCAAATTTTTATTCAAATCAACCCATTTATACGCGGCGGTTTCATAACTTTTTGCGGCGTTATAAAACACGGCAATTTTTTCTTGTTCTTGATTATCGGAAGCCATTTTTTTCAGCGTTTCTAAATGCGCCAACATCGTGGCAAAATCATTTTTCATTCGCTCAAAAACAACGGCGTTAGGATTCAACATATAACGTTTTTCGTCAGCACGAATCACATACGTTAATTTCCAAATATCCGTTGCGATATTGGTTTTTTTAACCAGCGTTGCATCTAATTTTTCGTTTAATTGTTTGCGTTTTTCTAACACATATTCTTGTGCTTGGAGCGTTGCAAGCTCGCCTTCGTGTTCTAATTTTTCGGTTTCTTTACCGATATTTACTAATAAATCAACACCTTGGTAATAAAGTTCTTTGTATTCATTTGTACCAGAACGTGCAGCTTTCGATTTGTCTAACAAACCTTTATTACTCGATGTATTATCAATTTTGTCTAATGTATTGTTGATAGTTTCAACATCTTTTTTTGCATTTTCAAAAGCTGCCAAAGCACGTTGTGAGTTTGTTATCGACGCATTCGCATTCAATAAATAATTTTTTTCTTCCAAAATTGTCAAATACGCATAACGTTCAACATTGGTACTTAATACCAATTCATCAAGTTTTGACTTGATAGATGAAAGTCCAATATTGGTTGTTACCAATAACAAAACTGCAGTAATAACGCCAATTGCAACAAGCAAATAGGCTTTGTACTTGATGGATAAATTTTGGATGAATTTCATTTGATTGTTTCCTTTTTAATTCTTAAATGGCGATTTTGGATAGAATGCCTACAAAACAATAAACAAATGTTGCATCAACCAAAGATTTATAGCTTGGGCAAAAGCATCTTTTTTTTAACCTAAAAATATAGTGAAAGATACTTTTCTAATTTATAAGTTATCGGCACAAAAGATTTTATTCAAAAATTTTTAGGGCAAAAATTCACCAGTGAATTGAATTATATTTTTCACATTTTGACCTTGTGTAACATCGGTTAGCAGAAAGGCGTGTAAATGCGTTATAATTCAAACATAAACAAATACCCTCCCCGCGCATTCGCGCATCTTAAAATTCTACACAGGTAAAACATGTCAGAAGAAACAACTCCATTGTCATTTCGTGACTTAGGAATTATTGAACCCTTACTTAAAGCATTAAAAGAAGTCGGCTACGAAACGCCGTCACCCATTCAAGCGCAAACCATTCCATTTATTCTCGAAGGCAAAGACGTTTTAGGTCAAGCGCAAACAGGCACAGGTAAAACAGCGGCTTTCGCGCTACCAATTTTGTCACGCATTGATTTAAAACAACGCGACCCACAAGTTTTAGTTTTAGCTCCAACACGCGAATTAGCCATTCAAGTTGCGGAAGCATTCCAGCGTTATTCGTCACATTTAAAAGATTTCCATGTTTTGCCTATTTACGGTGGACAAGATTACACCTCGCAATTACGCGCTCTAAAACGTGGCGCACATGTTGTGGTTGGTACGCCTGGTCGTGTGATGGATCACATGCGAAAAGGTACGTTATCTTTAGATAATTTGAAATTCTTAGTTCTCGACGAAGCCGACGAAATGTTACGCATGGGCTTTATTGATGACGTAGAATGGATTTTAGAACAAACGCCTGATGAACGTCAGATTGCGTTATTCTCAGCGACGATGCCAACCGTTATTCGCCGTATGACGGATAAATATCTGAATAAACCAGAACACGTTACGATTAAAGTCACTAATGCGTCGGCGGAAAATATCCGTCAACGTTATTGGTTAGTTAGCGGTGTACATAAATTAGATGCGTTAACGCGAATTTTAGAAGCTGAAACATTCGACGGCATGATTATTTTCGTGCGAACCAAAACGGCGACAATTGAACTCGCTGAAAAATTAGAAGCACGCGGTTACAGCGCGGCGGCGATTAACGGCGATATGTCACAGAATTTGCGTGAACGCGCGATTAACCATTTAAAAAATGGCAAACTCGATATTTTGATTGCAACAGACGTTGCCGCGCGTGGTTTAGACGTAGACCGTATTACTCACGTTGTAAATTATGATATTCCTTACGATACCGAATCGTATGTGCATCGTATTGGTCGTACAGGTCGTGCGGGGCGCACAGGCGATGCGATTTTGTTTATCGCACCGCGTGAACGCAAATTACTCATTAACATCGAACGCGCAACCAAACAAAAAGTTGAAGAAATGGGCTTGCCTTCAACTGAAATCATCAACAACAAACGTATCGCACGTTTCAAACAAAACATTACTGACACGCTTGCCTCAGCAGAATTGAGTTTCTTCTCGCAACTAATTCAGCAATACGAAATTGAACACGATGTTACAGCTTTAGAAATTGGTGCAGCGTTGGCAAAATTAGTACAAGGTGATGAACCGTTATTGATGGCACCACCCAAAAAAGTATCAGAACGTGACCGCGAACGTAGCGATGAACGTCCACGCCGTGATCGTGACGATTCACGCGGACGTGGTGAACGAAATGAACGTCCAAGACGTGAATCAAGCGATCGCAGTGAGCGTCGTCCAAAACGCGAATTTTCAAACACCGTTGAAATGGAAACTTTCCGCATTGAAGTTGGTCACGCACATGGTGTAAAACCAGGCAATATAGTAGGTGCAATTGCAAATGAAACAGGTATCGACGGCGATCACATTGCAAGAATTCGGATTGAAGACGATTACAGCACAGTTGAATTACCTGCTGGAATGCCAAAAGAATTGATTAACGAATTACGCAAAGTTCGCGTTGTCGGTCAAGCCCTGAACATTTCAAAGATTGGTGAAAGCTCAAGCAGTTCAGCAAAATACGAACCAAAATCTGAAAAATCAGAAGGTCGTAAAACCTTAAAATTTGATGACAGCAAACCGAAAGGTGATAAAAGCAAAAAACGGTTAAGTTCAACGTCACGTCGTGCTAAAGAACCGAAAGATTTCTAAAAGCGTTACACATAAAAAAGCCGATACGTTTTTTGTATCGGCTTTTTTGTTGGCAAAAATAATTATCTGCCGAAACGTTTTTTGAACTTATCAACACGACCTGCTGTGTCCACAACGCGCTGTTTCCCTGTGTAGAAAGGGTGGCAAGAAGAGCAAACTTCGATGTTTAAGTCTTTAGCCAACGCAGAACCGGTCACAAAAGTATTGCCGCAACCACAAGTTACGGTAATTTGTTTATAATTAGGATGAATTTCTGGTTTCATAATGTTTCGCATTGCCCACAACGGGCGGTAGATTTAAAAACCGCTAATGATACTGTTTTAACTCACAAATCGCAATGGATTCAAACTTTTATGCGTATTATCACTTTCAATGCAAACGGGATTCGAGCCGCTGAACGCAAAGGATTTTTTGACTGGCTCGAACAACAAAACGCCGATGTCGTTTGTATTCAAGAAACAAAAGCTCAAATTGACCAGCTCGATGAAAAATTTTTTCCTACGCCATTTCATTGTTTTTATCACGACGCTCAAAAAAAAGGTTACAGCGGCGTTGCCATCTACAGCGAAATTAAACCTGACAAAATTATTCATGGTTTAGGCATTGAAGACATTGATAATGAAGGACGTTTTATTGAAATACAGTTTGATAATTTAAGCGTCATTTCGCTGTATTTGCCGTCGGGTTCTTCAGGCGAAGAACGACAAAACTTTAAATTTTCTGTTTTGGAACGTTTTAAAACGTATTTAGACGGCATTGTTGAAAATGGGCGCGATACCATTATTTGTGGCGACTGGAATATCGCACACAAAGAAATCGATTTAAAAAATTGGCGTGGAAATAAGAAAAATTCAGGATTTTTACCCGAAGAACGTGCTTGGCTTGACACTGTTTTTGAAAATGAAAAATGGTGTGATGCGTTTCGATTGGTGAATCAAAATTCTGACGAATACACTTGGTGGTCAAATCGTGGGCAAGCCTGGACAAAAAATGTCGGGTGGCGCATCGATTATCAAATTATTAGCACGTCACTTAAAAATCGTGTTAAATCCACACACATTTACAAAGAACAACGATTTTCAGATCACGCTCCACTCATCATTGACTACATTTAGAAGGATTTAAATTTATGCGAAACATCACCTTATTTGACAACGATAATCACCGCTTTATTTTGCTAAACGAAAGTGAACCTGGCGAAGAAGACGGAATTCGTTCAAATCAATACTTGGTTACGCATAATGACGAAGGTGTTTTACTTGATCCAGGTGGTTTTGGTGTGATGCCACGCGTATTGTCTGAAATGTTACGTTACGTTAATCCGAAACAAATCAAAGGCATCTTTTTATCACATCAAGACCCCGATATTGTTGGCGGACTTTCAACGTGGATGGAGCTAATTCATTCACCGATTTTTGTGTCAAGTAT
Source organism: Methylococcaceae bacterium (assembly GCA_049656545.1). Lineage (GTDB taxonomy): Bacteria > Pseudomonadota > Gammaproteobacteria > Methylococcales > Methylomonadaceae > UBA10906. Next base: position 1,786 of record JBASLW010000156.1, on the reverse strand, counting down.
TTGGATTCGTTTTTTACCGCATTACGGTTTGAAAGACATGGCACGATTTGTCGGTGTGCCGAATGAAGGCATGGTTTGGAATGATGGTGGCGAATTTAGTTTAAAAATTGTTCCAGCACATTTTTTGCATTCAGAAGGGCAAATTAACGTTTATGACCCGATTTCAAAAATTTTATTTACGGGTGACATCGGCGCAGCAATGCTTCCAGTTGATAAAGATTATGTTTTTGTTGATGATTTCGAGGCGCATTTACCCTACATTGCGAGTTTTCACCGCCGTTATATGTGTTCAAACAAAGCAATTTTATGTTGGCTTGAAACTATTAAAGACCTTGATATTCAAATTCTTGCGCCACAACACGGACCTATTTATCGCGGTAAAGCGGTGCAACAATTTTTTGATTGGTTTAGAAAATTAGAATGCGGTGTTGATGTGATGCAGCCTTTCGGGCATTTTCCAAAAGGTTGAAAGATGAATTATCCAAATCATTTAGAAGAATTACGCGCTAATTTTGTTAATCAAATTACTGAAATTTTAGAAAATCAGTCACGCTCACAGCGTTACGCAGCAGATAATGTCAAATTAACACATGATATTTGTATTGATATTATTGAACAATTACAAACAGGTTTGACTTTTACTTCTCATGAAGAAGGGAAATCCGCCATGCGTAGCGCAATGAATAGTTGTGAGCGATTAGATAAAAGTTTGACGCTGTTATTTGATAAACATAAACGGGAACAACACATCACTCGCTCAAAAATTCAAGATGTGATTGTTGAATTTAATCTCGCATTAAAAACACTTTCATCCGTGTTGATTGAAAAAGACTTACTTGAGCGACAAAGTAAAGTTCTTGAAAGTATTATTTTGTCGCATGAAAATGTCACACAATGGAAAGAATTTGTGCAAAGCATTTTGCTTGATTTTCATGTTATTTTTCCGTTCAATTTTTTTTACATCACCTTTGCAGAAGAAAATGGGGTGTCACTCTTTTTGTATGTATTAGGTGAATATCCACCAGAAACCTTAGCAGAAGCACGTCAAAAATTAAGTGTACAAGTGCTTGAAAGTATTGGTTTGCCGAAAGATTCTGCGATTGATGTTGAAGAATTTAAAATTTATTGCAAACACAGTAATTTTGTTGGTAAAAAAATTGACATGAACATAATTAGTGTTCCTGTTACCGATCATTCAACAAATTTAGCTGGATTATTAGGCGTTTCTTATGCGTCTCATCATCAAATTTCATCACAAGAACAAAGTGTCATTCGCGCGATTTTATCAGTTATGGTAATGGTTGTTGGTTCAAGTAAAGTGCTTTCCCGCGCTTTGTTAGAACTGGAATACTATTCGGTACATGACCCGTTAACAGGACTTTATAATCGCCGTCAATTCAACGATATTTTAGAATATGAAGTTGGACGTTGTGAACGACATAGCCATGAATTTTGTGTGTTAATGATTGATATTGATAATTTCAAAGACATTAACGATTCTTTCGGGCATTCAACAGGTGACACGGCATTAAAAACAGTTTCTGAAATTTTAACGAAAAATACCAGAAAAGATGATTTATGTGCGCGAATCGGGGGCGATGAATTTGCTATTATTTTAATTGAAACTAACGTGCAAAATGGACAGATGGTTGCCGATACCATCACAAAAATGTTGCGCGAAACGCAATTGAAATCAGCACAAGATGATTTTTTTCATTTAACCGTTTCAATTGGTGTAAGTGGTTTTCCACAAGATGCAAAAACAGCTGATGAACTCATGGCGGGT
>JBASLW010000155.1:0-14139 GCA_049656545.1 Methylococcaceae bacterium | reverse complement strand
CAACAATGCAAATCGATTCTATAAAATCTTCACCGATAAAAAACATTTTTGAAGTGTCGATTGGTGGAAGTATGGTTTATGTGTCTGATGATGGGAAATACCTACTACAAGGTAGATTGATTGACGTGCAAACTAAAACTGATTTGACTGAAGAAAAATTAAGTGGTGCAAGAAAAATAGCGTTAGACAAATTAGGCGAAAATAAAATGATTATTTTCAAACCTAAAATTCACACTTATACGGTATCGATTTTTACCGATATTGATTGTGGTTATTGTCGCAAACTACACTCAGAATTAGATTCGTATTTAGCTGAAGGGATTGAAATTCGTTATTTATTCTATCCACGCGCAGGTAAAGGTTCCGAATCGTACAAAAAAGCCGTTTCTGTCTGGTGTGCAAAAGACAGAAATGCTGCGTTAACTGCTGCTAAAAAAGACCAAAAAGTGGAAACAAAAACCTGTGAAAATCCTGTTGATGAACACATGGCACTTGCAGCTGAATTTGACGTAAAAGGTACACCGATGATTGTGACTGAAAAAGGCACAATTTATCCTGGTTATTTGCCTGCAAAACAACTACTTGAAGTTTTAAAAGACGAAAACAAAAAATAAGTCATCAATCATTACGAGGGCGTGTCATGTACGAACATTTAGAAACGGCTAAAAATACAGATAATTTAAAACGTGTTGTAATTGACCCTGTTTCGCGGGTGGAAGGTCACGGCAAAGTCACGTTGTTACTCGATGAAAACAATAAAGTGCAACAAGCGCGTTTGCACATTGTGGAATTTCGTGGTTTTGAGAAATTCATTCAAGGTCGTCCGTACTGGGAATTACCTGTTTTAGTACAGCGTTTGTGCGGAATTTGCCCTGTGAGTCATCATCTTGCTGCGGCAAAAGCGATTGACCAACTCGTTGGTGTTGACCCAGAAAATTTGCCGATTTCGGCGACAAAACTTAGAAAATTGCTTCATTTTGGGCAAATTCTGCAATCACACGCGCTGCATTTTTTTCATTTATCAAGCCCTGATTTGTTATTTGGATTTGAAAGCGAAATTCAAAAACGCTCGATTGTCGCTGTGTTAAATGATTTTCCCGATATTGGTTTGCAAGGCGTGAAATTGCGTAAATATGGGCAAGAAGTGATTCGTATGGTTTCAGGTAAACGCATTCACGGTACAGGTGCGATTGCAGGCGGGATGAATAAACCGTTGAGCAAAGAAGAACGTGATTATTTATTGACCGATATTGACCAAATTATTGAATGGGCAAATGCGTCGGTAGAACTCGTGAAAAAGGTACATTGTTCAAATTTACCGTATTACGATGATTTCGGCACGATTCGCACTAACTATTTAGGCATGGTGCAACCTGATGGCGCGTTAGAGTTTTATCACGGCGGTTTGCGCGTGAAGAATGCAGAAGGCAAAACACTGTTTGATCATATCGATTACTGCAAATATAACGATTATATTCACGAAGAAGTGCGCTCGTGGACGTACATGAAATTTCCGTATTTAACGGATTTAGGTAAAGAAAACGGTTGGTATCGCGTTGGACCTTTGGCGCGGGTGAATAACTGTGATTACATCAATACTGAAATTGCTGAAAAACAGCGCGTAGAATTTCAAGCACACGGCGGCGCAGAAGGGATGGTGCATAGCACGTTAGCGTTTCATTGGGCGCGACTCATTGAACTTTTGCATTGCGCGGAAAGCATCAAAGAATTATTAAATGACCCCGACGTTTTGAAACACGAAGAACCTGCAAAAGGTGAACGTCGTTTTGAAGGCATTGGCGTAATTGAAGCCACACGCGGCACGTTGTTTCATCATTATCAAGTTGATGAAAATGATATTGTCACGAAAGCGAATTTAATCGTTTCTACGACTAGCAACAATATGGGCATGAATGAATCGGTGCGCCAAGTGGCGGCAGAATATCTATCAGGACAAGAATTGACTGAACCATTGTTAAACAATTTAGAAGTCGCAATCCGTGCTTATGACCCTTGTTTGTCTTGTGCGACGCACGCTGTTGGCAAAATGCCATTGCAACTTGAACTCGTCAACGCGCAAGGCGAAATAATCGATAAATTGGTTAAGCATGACACGGGAAAAATTGAGCGAGTGGCTTAAATTTTTTGTGTAAAAAAAGAAAAATTAAACTTCAAAACTTGGAATCATCATGGCAAAAAATGTAGTTGTTATCGGCACACAGTGGGGTGACGAAGGCAAAGGGAAATTGGTCGATTTATTGACCGAAGACGCATCGGCAGTTGTTCGTTTTCAAGGCGGACACAACGCAGGTCACACGCTCGTGATTAACGGTGAAAAAACCGTGTTGCATTTAATTCCATCAGGGATTTTGCGTGAAAACGTAAAATGTTTAATCGGCAATGGCGTGGTTTTATCACTTAATGCGCTGTTTGATGAAATTACCAAACTTGAAAAAGCGGGTTTAAAAGTACGGGAACGCTTGTTAATTAGCGAAGCATGCGCGTTGATTTTGCCGATTCATATTGCGATTGACCAAGCGCGTGAAAAAGCGCGAGGCGGCAAAGCGATTGGGACAACAGGACGCGGCATTGGACCTGCGTATGAAGATAAAGTCGGACGACGCGGTTTGCGTGCTGGCGATTTATTCAATGAAGAAACCTTTGCCGAAAAATTAAAAGACCTGATTGAATATCACAATTTTATGCTTGTGAATTATTACCACGCAGAACCTGTTGATTTTCAAACGTCTTTAGATGAAGCCTTGCAATTTGCACAGCAAGTTAAACCAATGCTTACCGATGTCAGTGAATTACTTTATGAAGCACAACACAAAGGTGAAAAATTATTATTTGAAGGCGCACAAGGCGCGTTGCTTGATATTGATCATGGTACATTCCCTTACGTTACCTCATCCAGCACCACATCTGGTGGCGCGGCAACAGGAAGCGGCGTAGGTTTACTTAATTTCGATTACGTTTTAGGGATTACAAAAGCCTATTCAACTCGCGTTGGAAATGGTCCTTTTCCTTCAGAATTATTCGACGCAAATGGTGAACATTTAGGCGTAAAAGGCTTTGAGTTTGGCGCAACAACTGGTCGCAAACGTCGTACAGGTTGGTTTGATGCGGTGGCGATGCGTAAATCAGCGCAATTGAATAGTTTAAGCGGTATTTGTTTAACAAAATTAGATGTACTCGATGGCTTAGAAAAAATTGGCATTTGTACAGCTTACAATATCGACGGCAAAATTGTTGACGTTGCGCCACTCGGCGCAGATGCTTATGAAAAATGCGTTCCCATCATTGAAGAAATGGACGGTTGGTCAGAAAAATCAGAAGGTGTAACCAGTTATGAAAATTTGCCTGACAATGCGAAGAAATATATTCACCGTTTAGAAGAATTGGTCGGTGTAAAAATTACCATTATTTCAACAGGCGCAGAACGCGACGACACGATTGTATTAGAACATCCTTTCGCTTAATCGGAGTAAAAATCATGGCAGAAACGACAGACGAATTGACCATCGAATACGAAGATAATGGTGTAATCACCGTTAAAGAACTCGACAAAAAAGTGCTAACCAAAGGTGCGTGGGCAACGTTAATGTTCCGTTACAAAGAATGGAATGCAACAAAAGGCGAATATGGTGATGATAAATTTACGATTCGTCGCTATCAAAAACGCGACGGTAAATATCAGCAAAAATCGAAATTTAACATTTCAAGTGTCGATCAAGCCAAAAGCATGATTGAAATTTTGCAAGGCTGGACGAAAGACTAAACGCAAAGCGTTTTTGTGCCAAAATAAAAAAGGCGGGATTTGTGTGTCTCCGCCTTTTTTAATTTTTAACCCATTGAAATTGATTATTTTATGAGCGATTTACGGACATTTTTTCAAGATTCGTCGAGTTTTTACGGTAGTAACGCAAGTTTTATCGAAGAACTTTACGAACGTTTTTTGGATAATCCCGACGCAATTGAACCCAGTTGGCAAGAAAAATTTCGTGAATTGCAAAAAGCAAATAATTACGAAATTCCACACAGTCCGATTATTGAGCGTTTCGCTGAACTCGCGCAAAAATCGCAAAATCGCCTCAAAAAAATACAAGGTTTCACCGAAGAAAGCGTGAAAAAACAATCCGCTGTTTCACGTTTAATCAATCATTATCGCGTGCGTGGTCATCAAATTGCCAATAATAATCCGCTTGGCAAATCAGCATTTATGCCGCCCGATTTAGACCCAAGTTATTACGGTTTATCTGCGCTCGATATGGATACTTTATTCGATACAGGAACATTGCAAGGTGGAGTTTATGCACCTTTGCGTGAAATCATGGCGCATTTGGAAGATATTTATTGCGGCAGCATTGGTGCAGAATTTATGCACATTGTCGATACGCCGACACGTCGCTGGATTATCAACCGTTTAGAAAGCAAAACGACCGCTTTAAAAGAACAACAATTTTCTGCTGAAAAAAAATGCCAAACGTTAAAACAACTCATTGCTGCCGAAGGTATCGAAACGCATTTACACGCTAAATTTGTCGGGCAAAAACGCTTTTCGCTGGAAGGTGGCGAATCACTGATTCCAATTTTAGATGAGTTAATTCAAGGATTGGGCGTAAAAGGCGCGAGAGAAATTGTTATCGGCATGGCACATCGGGGACGATTAAGTGTCTTAGTGAACATTTTCGGTAAAAATCCAACGGTGTTATTCAATGAATTTGCAGGCACATCGCCACTTTCAGCGGGCGTGAGTACGGGCGATGTGAAATATCACATGGGATTTTCGTCTGATGTTCAAACGGAAGGTGGCAGTGTTCACATTACGCTGGCGTTTAATCCGTCGCATTTAGAAATTATCAATCCTGTAGTTGAAGGTTCAGTCCGAGCGCGGCAAGACCGTGCGGGTAAAAACGGTATCAATCAAGTGATTCCCGTTTTAATTCACGGTGATGCCGCGTTTTCAGGGCAGGGCATCATTATGGAAACGCTCAATATGTCGCAAACTCGCGCGTTTTATACGGGCGGTACGGTGCATATTGTTATCAATAATCAAATTGGTTTTACAACTAGCAATCCACAAGATGCGCGTTCAACACTTTATTGCACCGACGTGGCGCGAATGATTCAAGCCCCTGTGTTTCATGTGAATGGCGACGACCCAGAAGCGGTTTTATTTGTCACGCAACTCGCGTTAGATTTTCGCGTTCGGTTTAACAAGGATGTGGTGATTGATTTAATTTGTTATCGCCGTTTAGGACATAACGAAGCCGATGAACCTGCGATGACACAGCCATTGATGTATAAAAAGATTCGCGCTCGACAAACTACTCGCGAAATTTACGCACAGCAATTGATTAACGAAAGCGTAATTGATGCCGCCGATGTCCAAGCAGAAATTGACGATTATCAGCAACGTTTAGAAGCGGGTGAAGTTGTGTCTCGTCCTGTTTCACATTTAAAGTATTCCTACAGCGCACAATGGCTGCCATATTTACACGCGCCTTGGACAACGCCTTGTGAAACAAGCGTGAAATTGGAATTCTTGCGTTATTGCTCAGAGCGGCTTTTACATTTGCCCGAAAATTTTGAAATTCATCCGCGCGTTGCGAAAGTGATGGAAAATCGCGCAGAAATGATGGCAGGAAATGCCCCGCTTGATTGGGGATTTGCTGAAAATATGGCGTATGCGACGTTACTTTTAGATAAATTTAATGTGCGTTTAACGGGACAAGATGTCGGGCGCGGGACATTCGTACATCGACACGCCGTTTTGCACAATCAACATGAAAATCGCTCTTACACGCCACTTAAGTATTTACACAAAGAACAAGGTAACGCGCAAATTTACGATTCACTGTTGTCGGAAGCAGGCGTTTTGGGTTTTGAATACGGTTACAGCACCACGCTACCGAATACATTGGTAATTTGGGAAGCGCAATTCGGGGATTTTGCCAATGGCGCACAGGTTTTGATTGACCAATTCATCAGTTCGGGTGAAACAAAATGGGGCAGAATGTGTGGACTTGTGATGTTGTTACCACACGGTTTTGAAGGTCAAGGTCCTGAACATTCGTCGGCACGTTTAGAGCGTTATTTGCAACTCTGCGCTGAACAAAATATCCAAGTTTGTAGTCCAACAACGCCTGCACAAATTTTCCACTTATTACGGCGGCAAATGCTTCGACAATATCGCAAACCGTTAATCGTGATGAGTCCAAAAAGTTTGTTGCGTCACAAACTCGCCGTTTCAACACTCGACGAATTAACAAACGGACAATTTCACTCGATTTTGGGTGAATCGGAATTAGATGATTCAAAAGTCACACGTTTGGTTTTTTGTGCGGGAAAGGTTTATTACGATTTGCTCGAAACGCGCCGCGAAGAAAATTTAAAGCACGTTGCGATTGCTCGAATTGAACAACTTTATCCGTTTCCAGAAGAATTATTCAAAGCTGAAGTGGCGCGTTATCTGAATTTAAAAGAATTTATTTGGTGTCAAGAAGAACCCAAAAATCAAGGTGCGTGGTACAACTCAAATCATCATTTTTCAGATAATTTGCCTGCTGAAATTTCTGTTATTTATGCGGGTCGTGAAGCGTCTGCTGCACCTGCGGTGGGAAATTTTAGAGTACATTTAGAACAGCAAAAAGCGGTCGTGAATGCGGCATTATTAGAATAACGCCGCAAAATAAATTATTTCAAAGTGTCGGTAACGTGTGGTTCAATGAGTTGATACATGAGTTGGTGCATTCGTGGACTGCCAGCAATCACGTTGCCCGATTCTAAATAACCATCGTTAAATGAAAAATCAGTTGCAACACCGCCTGCTTCTTTGACAAGTAAAATGCCTGCCGCCATGTCCCATTCTTTGAGTTCAATTTCCCAAAACGCATCTAAACGCCCAGCCGCTAAATATGCTAAATCTAATGCGGCAGAACCTGCACGGCGAATACCAGCTGAATCAATTGTCACCGCTTTAAACATTTCCATATAAGCGTCTAAATGTTGCGGTACTTTGAACGGAAAACCTGTACCAATTAACGCACCTTTCATGCTGGTTAGATTCGTGACGCGCAAACGGCGATTATTGAGCATCGCGCCCCCGCCACGTTTTGCAGTAAATAATTCATCACGCAACGGGTCATAAACTACGCCAACTTCTAAACGCCCCTTCACTTTCAATGCAATTGAAACCGCATATTGTGGAAAACCATGAACAAAATTTGTTGTGCCGTCAAGTGGGTCAATAATCCAAACATATTCATTGCCTTTATGTTCACCACTTTCTTCCGCCAAAATACTGTGTTCAGGGTAAGCAGTTTTAATAATTGAAATAATTTCACGTTCTGCAATTCGGTCAATCTCAGTTGCAAAATCGTTTTTTCCTTTATATTCAACTTGTAAATGTGCAGCTTTATCAGCAGAGCGAATCAGAATGTCACCAGCGGCGCGAGCAGCACGAACCGCGATATTAAGCATAGGTTGTTGCATAGAATTTTCTTTTTATGTAAGCGAATTAAAGACTAAGTTTAACAAATCTTTTGCTAAACTTAGGGCATTTTTAGTCTTTTGGAATCGTTCCTGTGCTTTCTCACATTAAAATCGTACTTGTTGAAACCTCGCACTCTGGCAATATCGGCGCGGTGGCGCGAGCCATGAAAAATATGACTATGACAAATTTGTGTTTGGTGTCACCAAAAATGTTTCCGCACGCTGATGCCACAGCAAGAGCCGCTGGCGCAGATGATATTTTGGCAAAAGCGCAAATTTTTGAAACGCTTGAAGAAGCGATTGCAGATTGCACATTAGTAATTGGCGCAAGTGCGAGAAGTCGCACGATTAGTTGGACAGAAGTGACGCCACGCGAATGTGCTGAAAAAATAATTTCAGAATCAGCAAACGAAAAAATTGCGATTATTTTCGGGCGTGAAAATTCGGGTTTGAAAAACGAAGAATTAGATTTATGTCGTTATCTTTTGCATATTCCTTGTAATGAAAATTACAGTTCGTTAAATATCGCCGCCGCTGTACAAGTGGTTTGTTATGAATTATTTGTTACCGCGCAAAATCAACAGGGTGAAATCGTCCGTAAAATCGTTGGGGATGAAGATGAACAAGATTTGGCAACCAATCACCAAATGGAATTGTTTTATAACCATCTTGCCGAAGCATTGGCTGATATTGGTTTTATGCACCCTGAAAAAGAAGATTCGTTAATGCGTCGATTACGCCGATTGTATAACCGCGCTGAATTACGCAGTAAAGAAGTGGACATTTTGCGTGGCATTTTACGTTTATCACAAGGACACAAAGGCGCATTAAAAAACTAGAAACATTCAACATTATCTTTTAACAGCATTTTTAGGTTAAAATGTTGCGTTTTTAACCCTCCTCATTTCTCCATATTAGAGTAAATAAACACATGACAGATTTATCGCTTTACAGAAATATCGGTATTTTCGCCCACGTTGACGCGGGAAAAACGACAACGACCGAACGTATTTTGAAATTAACAGGCAAAATTCACAAAATCGGTGAAGTACATGATGGCGCGGCAACCACCGATTTCATGGAACAAGAACAAGAACGCGGTATTACCATTCAATCAGCGGCAACGACGTGTTTTTGGAAAGACCACCGTTTTAACATCATTGACACACCAGGTCACGTTGACTTCACGATTGAAGTTTATCGTTCATTAAAAGTATTAGACGGCGGTGTTGGCGTATTCTGTGGTTCAGGCGGCGTAGAACCTCAATCAGAAACCAACTGGCGTTATGCGAACGATTCAAAAGTTTCGCGTGTTATCTATATCAACAAATTAGACCGTATCGGTGCAGATTTTTACCGCGTTGTAAAACAAGTTGAAGATGTTTTAGCAGCAAAACCTGTTGTGATGACATTGCCAATCGGCGTTGAAGATCAATTTACAGGCGTTGTTGATTTATTGACAATGAAAGCATGGATTTGGGATGAATCAGGTGATCCGTTGAAATACGAAATCACAGACATTCCTGCTGATATGCAAGCAAAAGCAGAAGAATGGCGCACAAAATTGGTTGAAGACGTAATCGACCAAAACGAAGAAGTTTACGAAAAATACTTAGATGATGAAATCTCTCCTGAAATTGATGTGCTTAAAGCGTGTATTCGCAAAGGCACAATCCAAATGGACTTTTTCCCAACATTCTGCGGTTCATCATTCAAAAACAAAGGCGTTCAATTAGTTTTAGATGGCGTTATTGATTATTTGCCTTGCCCAACCGACGTAAATCCACAACCAGAAGTTGATTTAGACGGTAATCCAACAGGTGAATTTGCGGTTGTTGATGCAGAACGTCCGTTACGCGCATTAGCGTTCAAAATTATGGATGACCGTTTTGGCGCGTTGACTTTCTTGCGTATTTACTCTGGTAAATTGGAAAAAGGCACAAGCGTTTTAAACACGTTCACAGGTAAAACCGAACGTATCGGTCGTATCGTTGAAATGCACGCGGATACTCGTAACGAATTAGAATCAGCGCAAGCGGGTGACATTGTTGCGGTTTTGGGTATGAAAAACGTGCAAACAGGTCACACTTTGTGTGATCCAAAATTCCCAGCGACATTAGAACCAATGGTATTCCCAGAGCCTGTAATCTCATTGGCGATTTCACCAAAAGATAAAGCAGCTTCTGAAAAAATGGGCGTGGCATTAGGCAAAATGATTCAAGAAGATCCATCTTTCCACGTTGAAACCGACGAAGACAGCGGCGAAACGATTTTGAAAGGGATGGGCGAATTACACTTAGATATTAAAGTGGACATTTTGCGTCGTACACATGGCGTTGACGTTATTGTTGGTAAACCACAAGTAGCGTACCGCGAAACGATTACACGCGAAGTGGAAGACGAATACACCCACAAAAAACAATCTGGTGGTTCTGGTCAATACGGTAAAATCAACTACATCATCACTCCAGGTGAACCAGGTTCAGGTTTCGTCTTTGAATCAACGGTTACAGGCGGTAACGTACCACGCGAATACTGGCCAGCAGTTGAAAAAGGCTTTAAATCAATGCTCGACAAAGGCGTTTTAGCTGGTTTCCCTTGCTTAGATTTCAAAGTCAATTTGACAGACGGTGGATTCCACGCGGTGGATTCATCTGCAATCGCGTTTGAAATCGCAGCAAAAGCGGCGTTCCGTCAAACCATGCCAAAAGCGGGTCCTCAATTGATTGAACCGATTATGGCTGTTGACACGTTCACTCCATCTGACCACGTTGGTGACGTAATCGGCGATTTAAACCGTCGTCGCGGAATGATTAAATCGCAAGATGCGGGTCCAACGGGTGTTCGTATTAAATCAGAAGTGCCTTTGAGCGAAATGTTCGGTTACATCGGCGATTTGCGTACGATGACTTCAGGTCGTGGACAATTCTCGATGGAATTCTCTCATTACTTACCTTGCCCTAAAAACGTTTCTGAAGAAGTAATCAAAGAAGTTGCTGAACGTAACAAAGCGAAAGAGAAAAAATAGTTTCTCAATGCTTTAAAACAAAAAGCGCAAGTTACATAAATGTAGCTTGCGCTTTTTCGTATAATCAATGTTCAATTTAAAAATCTTAGCGATATAGCATGAAATTAAACGTATTTTGGTTATTCATTTTTACGCAAACAGCTTTGGCAAGTAGCGAATTCGACAACGTATCGCTCGAAGAATTGATGGATGTGCAAGTTACATCAATTACAAAAATGCCTATGTCGCTAAATAAATCACCCGTTACCGCTTATGTCATTTCTCAAGACGAAATCAATCGTAAAGGCTATCGTTTTTTAACGGATATTTTAAAAAATGTTCCCGATTTTCATGTTGTAAATTTAGGGGTAACTGAAAAAGCAACCACAGAAATTTATATTCGTGGTGTATTCGCCAATGACAAAATTACGGTTTTGGTCGATGGCATAAAAATCAAAGCCCCAACAGGTGAACCCACGACATTTTTTAGCATTATGCCGTTGCTCGATGTAAAACAAGTTGAAATTAGTTTAGGCAGCGCATCGTCAATTTATGGTGCGGATGCGATGCTTGGTACCATTAACCTAGTAACCAAAAGCGGTGAAGATTTAAATGGATTTAAAATCAAAACAACAGGTGGTTCACAAGATACAGCGGAAGTTCAAGTTGCAGCGGGGAAAAAAATAAATGACGACATTAACGTGTCATTAGCGGGAAGTTTTCATCGTTCAGCATCCGAAAATTTAAAGCAAAATTATCCTGAAATTTACGGAAAATTGAATAAAACAGATTTGAGTGAGCAAAATCATAATATCCATTTCAAAGCGAATTACAAAGACTTAACCGTTAGTTATTACCGTTTGCAAAATAAAAATAACAACAGCATTTCGTTTAATCCTGCCGCGCCGATTTCTTATGATTATTCAGGGAAAGCATTTTGGGATATTACTAATCAAGTAGCAAATGCGACTTACAATTTAGAAATCAATCCGTTTTGGCAAGCAAAATCGAGTTTAAGTTACGAAAGTACAGAATTATCAGATGAATCAAGTTATCGTGCATGGAATGCAACTGCCCCCGTTTCTTGGCTTGGCGATGCAATACGTTTTTCTGAAACTGTTGCCTATCTTCATGGTGACATCAATTGGCTAAACGGTATTGAATTGAGTTTTTTAAATTCACAACCTAAAAATCAATATACTGATTTAAGTATTCCAAAATACAATGTGCATTACCAAAATTATGCTGTTTTTAGTCAATTAAATTATGATTTAACCGATAATTTAACGCTAAATGGTTCAGTACGAATGGATGCAGATTCACGTTATTCGCCGACGTTTAATCCTCGCGTAGGCTTTTCTTGGCAAGCTATAAAAACATTACGTTTTTTTGGCGCATGGGGAACATCTTATATTGCGCCATCACCCTATTTGATTTACGAAACATGGAATAAAACAACAGATTTTATTTTTCATCGACCTAATTTAAATTTACAGCCCGAAAATTTAGAAACTTACGAAATGGGTTTTAATGCCGAACCTTTTAAAAATAATACGTTTAAAGCATCAGGATTTTATACGAATGGCAAAAACATTGTGCGTGTTGTAAATAATGTTTTTACAGGAAAACCAAACAGTAACGACAATCTCGCAACATCAAAATCGTATGGTTTTCAAGTGGGTGATTCACAAAATTTTAATAATGGTGTCGATGCTGACTTTAATTACACGTTCACAAAAGGTGAACAAGATGCTGAAAAGTTAAATAAAATGGTGGATATGACAAACGTTCCTGAACACATGATTAAAAGTAATGTGACATATTCGCTTGATAATTTAACACTTCGTTTTACGGGGCGGTGGTTTGATAAAATTGGGACGCATGAATCAAATCTACTTTACAAAGGTCAATCAATGCACGGTACAACCATTTTTGACACGAATTTACACTACGCTTTTCCTCTTAACATGGCGGAATTCAGTATTGATTTAGGTGTAAATAATTTACTTGATACAAAATATTACACTGTTGGCGTGAATGATAATTTTGCGGTAATTCCACTTCCAGATGGCAATGCGTTGAGCGGCGGCTTGTCTCGATTACCACAAGAAACACGTCGGCTTTATTTCACTGTTGGTTTTTCTTATTAAGTAATGACAACAACATTTCATTTCCTTTCACAATTTCGACACGTTTTGCGTGCGATAATGTTGTTGATTTTTCTATTTTTTCAATCCACTGCAATTCCCGCCGATGAAGAAAATGAACGTGAAAATAAAATTAAAATTGCCTATTTATTTCATTTTGCACAATTTACAGAATGGTCTTTGAAATCAACAAATTTTACTTATTGTGTTTACGAGGATGGGGATTTTAGTAAATTGCTAAAAGCCGCCTATTCTGATAAAACCCTGAGAGGTGACGAAGTTAACGTACGTTTAATTAACGCTGAATCAGCTTTGACGGCTAATTGCCAATTGATTTATTTTCCCAGCGATGCGCCGCAAAATTTACTGACGAAAATGATTAAAAAACCGATTCTGACTGTTGGAAATCAGAAAAATTTTATCGCACAAAATGGCATTATTTATATGTATGAAAAAGACCAAAAAATTCGTTTTTACATCAATAATGCAATTGCACTTGAAGCAGGTTTAAAAATCAGCTCGCAATTACTCGCCTTATCGAAGGATGAAAATCAATGAGGCTGCGAAACAAATCGATTAAAACACAGCTGATTTTTATAAATACATTAAGTAATACGATTGCGCTGTTTATTTTTAGTGGCATTTTGTTTTTTTATGAAACCGAGTTTGTTAAAAAAGATTTAATTAGTAATTTGCAAATACAAACCGAAATTATCAGTGAAAACAGTTTAGCGTCACTGGCTTTTATGGACGATTCAACGACGCAAAAAACGTTAGCTGCTCTCAAACATAACCCCGATATTCTTTACGCTGCTTTATATAATACTCAACAAGAATTACTTGCCGATTACCGAAAGCCTCTTTACGAAGAACAAGTTGTTTTTAAAGCAATGGAATTAAATCATTCGCCGCGTTTAAGTGCTGAAAAAGGTTTTATTCAATTGATTCAGCCTGTGCAATTAAATGGTGAATTATTGGGGAATTTGGTATTGAGAGCCAGTTTTCAATCTTTCAATGAAAAGTTAGAAGATTATGCGATTGTCATTTTTTTAGCGTTTTCAAGTACGTTATTAGTTGCGTTTTATTTATCGACATTCACACAAAGGATGGTTTCACATCCTATTATCAAAATTACAAAATTTATTGAAACGATTACACAAACTAAAAGTTATGACGTGCCGATTGTCAGAAAATCTAATGATGAATTAGGGCGTTTAATTGCTGCATTTAACGAAATGTTGCTGCAATTGAATATCAGTTTTCAAGAACGTGATGTGGCAGAAAAAACACTTTCTCACAATTTAGAAAATTTACAGGAAATTGTGAATGAAAGAACGTTTGATTTACAAGAAGCCTTAAAAGTCGCCGATGCTGCAAATCAAGCAAAATCGGATTTTTTAGCTAATATGAGCCATGAAATTCGTACACCAATGAATGCCATTATGGGTATGACACATTTGGCGCAACGCACGGATTTAACCTTACAAC
>JBASLW010000154.1:0-11641 GCA_049656545.1 Methylococcaceae bacterium | reverse complement strand
ATGCTGAACTGGGTGATTTTTTCACCGTTAAATTCGGTTAATTTAGCTTTAAAATTTTGTTCTAATGCAAAAACAAGTGCATCCGTTGACCAGTATTCGCGGCTTTTGAAGGCTTCAATTTCTTGTTCACGTTCCACAATTAAACGTAATGCAGGACTTTGAACGCGACCTGCTGATAAACCCCGACGAATTTTTTTCCATAATAACGGCGAGAGTTTAAAACCGACTAAATAATCTAACGCGCGGCGGGCTTGTTGCGCGTGAACCATGTTGTAATTCAGTTCAGACGGCTCTGCAATCGCTTCTGTCACAGCTTTTTTTGTAATTTCATGAAACGCGACACGGTGAACAGTTTTATTTTTAAGCAGATTTTTTTCGTTCAGTAATTCCAATAAATGCCACGAAATCGCCTCCCCTTCTCTATCAGGATCAGTCGCCAAATAAAGCGTATCGGCTGGTTTTAAGGCTTTGGTAATCGCTTGAATATGGCGTTGATTTCGCTCAACGACTTCATATTTCATCGCAAAATCATTTAGCGTATCGACTGCGCCTTCTTTTGGAATTAAATCGCGGACGTGTCCATAAGATGCAAGCACTTGAAAGTCTTTACCGAGATATTTTTCAATTGTTTTCGCTTTTGCTGGCGATTCCACAATAACGAGATTTTTGCTCATTTAATCAATTCCATTTTAATGTAAGTATGTGGGCAACAAGTCATAAACCATGTCTTCCATTCGCGCAAATGCTAATTCTTCATCTGGTTGATTTAGCAACACAATTAACACAATCCATTTTAATTTATCAATCGTCAATACTTCTTCGAGCGCAATCGCGCGGTCTAAAATCAACTCACGATTCACGGAATTCAAAATTCGCATGCGCTCTAACATTAGAATTAAATCTTGGCATTCAACATCTAAACGCTCTTTTTCAAACGGGCTAAAAATGCGAAATGATGTCGTCGATTGTGGCGAAATATCGACACCTTCAATCGATAACGATTCTAGCCAGTCAAACGCACGCACGACTTCTTTATGTTCAAAACCTGCTTGTAATAATTCTGTTTTTACCATTTCGTTATCAGGCGGAATTTCGCTTTCGTCATCCATGTAATTGTCGAAAAGGTACATCAAGACATCAAATATATTTTCTTTCATAATTCCAAATTATTTTACGCGGATATAACAACCGCCTGGTGTGGCTTCAACATAGCCTTGAATTTCAAGCATTAACAGTTGCGCGGTAATGACATCAACAGATTGCGATGCACTTTCGACTAAATCGTCAATTGAAGTTGGGTTAAACATGACTAGATTCAATAATGTTTGTTGATCAAGGTCAAGCAATGATTGTTCTGGCTCGGCGCGTAAAGAGATAATACGTTGTTTATATTGACTTAATTCATCAATAATATCTTGTGGCGATTCGACCAGTTTTGCGCCTTCTTTAATCATGGCATTGCAGCCACGAGAAAGCGGGCTATAAATCGAACCTGGAATCGCAAATACTTCACGATTTTGTTCTAACGCCATTCTTGCTGTAATTAACGAACCACTTTTTTGTGCGGCTTCAACCACTAATAAACCTTGACACAAACCACTAATAATTCGATTTCGTCGAGGAAAATTTGTGCCAATTGCGGTTGTTCCTGGTGGAAATTCTGAAACCATCGCGCCTGTATTTACAATTTCTAATGCTAATTCTTTATTAGTTGACGGATAAACGCGATCTAAACCTGTACCGACAACGGCAATCGTAAAACCTTCGGCACTTAATGCGCCTTGATGCGCCGTTGAATCAATACCCAACGCTAAACCGCTAGTAATGGCAAAACCGTATTTACTGAGTTCAAATGCAAAATCAAAGGCAGTTTTATTGCCTAACGCAGATGGATTTCGACTGCCAACAATTGCAATTTGAGGATACGCTAAAATTTGCGGATTACCGCGAATAAACAACAATTGTGGCGGATCGTAAATTTCTTTTAGTGCATCAGGATAAAGCGGATGCGTGATTTTCAAAACATCATTATTTGGTTTTTCCAACCATTCCAAATCATACGCAATCAATTTCCAATCGAAAGTTAAAATTGCTTCAACTAGATTTTTTTTAATCTCCCAATCGAGTAATTCTTGCTCTGTTGCGGCGAAAATTTCTTCTGGCGAATGTTCTTCGATTAAATTCGCAAATGTTTTGCAACCAATTCCGTCAATCCGTAGCAATGCGAGCCAGTATTTAATATCAGCATCGTTGCAATTTAATGTTTTCAATGTGTTTTTACCTCATCCAATCGGTGAATATCATGTTTCGCTTCCATTATCAGTGCATAACTTAAATGGTCAAAAGGGCGAAAAACCATCATTTTTCCTGCAATTTCATCAGGTAATTTCACCTCATCAGATTCATCATCAACCAAATCTACGACCGTTTTCCCTTTTTGATAAATGGTTAATTCATGCCCTGCAATCAAACCGTCTAGCTTACCTTTATCGATGACTACAACGCTGTATAAACCAATCAATTGCACATTTCCTTTCACGCCAATAATGTGACCATCAATGATTTTTTCAGGTGGTTTTGGAAAAAAATTCAAGGTATTTTCAATGTCAGGATTCGGCATAATACGATCACCCACACGAATTTCATGCGTGCCTTTTGTAATCATTAACGTTGCGGGGTCACCTTCATTTTGCATCGTTGCTGACGCAATATATTGTGCTTCAACACCTAAAACCGCATCAGTATCCGCATCATGATACGTTTCACCAGCACGATAAATGGTATACGTCGTCGCATCTAAATCGGCTAAATTTTTTGCATAAACTTTGTCGCCTGTTCCTGATAATAAATGCCCTTGCGGAAAACCAACAACATACGGTGAATTATCCAATTCTTCTTCACTCACAATTTTAGGTGAGCTTAAAAATGCTGCAATTTTATCGTGCGGAATTAAATGAATTGGTTTTTCAAGGTCACTTTCACGCGCACACGGCAAGACTTTATTATTTTTGTCGAGTAAGAATGTTTCTCGTCCTTTTTCATAATCACTCGGTTTTAAAACACACGGTTTGTCTGTTACTAACATTTTTTGAGAATGTGACAAACTCAATTGTGGTTTGCCATTTAGCATTTGAAAATAAATCGTGTCATCAGGATAAATTAAATGTGGATTTTTAATGTGTGGATTATTTCCCCAAAGTTCTTTCCATTGCCAAGGATTTTGTAAAAATTTTCTGGAAATATCCCAAAGTGTGTCACCTTTCAAGACGGTATATTTTTCAGGATGTGCAGGATTTAAAGCAATTTCATCAGCCTGACTATTTGTCGTACAAACACAAGTATTCAGGACTAAACCGATTAACAAAGAATGAATCGTAAAATGTATATTTTTCATGCGTGACAACAAAGTTGTAATGATTTCGGATAGAATTTACGTCTATTTTCAATTTTTAATCATTATAGTGGAGAGTGCATTGAGTATTCTAACGATTCTCGAATTTCCTGACGAACGGTTGCGTAAAAAAGCCGCACCAATCAAAAACATAGACAATCAACTTCAAACACTTATCGACGATATGTTTGAAACGATGTATCACTCTGGCGGCATCGGTTTAGCCGCGACACAAGTTAATGTACATCAACAACTTTTGGTAATTGATACCAGCGAAGAAAAAGATACGCCATTATGTTTAATCAATCCTGAAATTCTCAGCAAAGATGGCGAATTTGAATACAAAGAAGGCTGTTTATCTGTTCCTGAAAGTTATGAAAAAATTATTCGTCCAGGTCATATTATCGTCAAAGGATTAGATAGAAACGGCGCTGAAATTCAAATTGAAGCCAATGATTTGTTATCAACTTGTATTCAACACGAAATTGACCATTTGAACGGTAAATTATTTGTCGATTATTTATCACCATTAAAACGTCAGCGAATTAAAACAAAACTCGAAAAAATGCACCGTTTGGAAGGCAAAAAATGAAAATAATTTTTGCAGGAACACCTGAATTTGCTGTGCCAAGTTTGCAGAAATTGCTTGATTTAGGTCATGACGTTTGTGCGGTTTATACGCAACCTGATAGACCTGCAGGACGTGGTCAACATTTGCAACCGCCGCCTGTGAAAGTGGTAGCGTTAAAACATGAAATTCCCGTTTTGCAACCGCTCAGGCTTAAAACCGAAGAGGAATTACAAACGTTTAAACATTTCAACGCGGATTTAATGGTTGTCGTTGCTTACGGAATGATTTTGCCGCAAACCATTTTAGACACGCCACGTTTTGGTTGTATCAATGGTCACGGTTCATTATTGCCGCGTTGGCGTGGAGCAGCCCCCATTCAACGTGCTGTGATTGAAGGAGATCAAGAAACAGGTATCACAATCATGCAAATCGTAAAAAAACTCGATGCAGGCGATATGTTACATAAAGAAATTTATGAAATTAAACCTTCTGATACTTCAGCCATTGTTCATGATGAATTAGCTAAACTTAGTGCAGTTGGTTTAGAAAAAGTATTACTACAATTTGAAAATGGCGGATTAAAACCCGAGCCACAAGACGAAAAATTAGTGACTTATGCTGCAAAATTAACCAAAGATGAAGCGTTAATTGATTGGACACAAACCGCTCAAAAACTGGTGAGAAAAATTCACGGTTTAAATCCTTGGCCTGTCGCGCAAACGTTTTATAACGGCTTGGCAATGAAAATTTGGGCTGCAGAAGTATTAACCGAAGCGACAAATTTACACGCGGGTCAAGTGCGCTCAACGTCTAAAACATTAGATATTGCAACGAGTGAAGGTTTTGTGCGCGTTTTAGAGTTACAAATGCCTAATGGCAAACGTATGAGTGCGACAGCGTTTCTAGCCGCACATGATTTGAATGGCGCACAATTAGGCATTTAAAAGTGCAGCAAGAAATCCTAAAGCCTCGAAAATGTTTTAGGATTTCAAAAATTTAAACATTATATTGCGCGAGCAAACTGCCAACTAAATCTAAAGAATGCGTATCAGAAACAATTTCATGCTGACGACGTTCACCTTGTCGTTTATCAATGACATCTTGTGAGGGTTTAGTTTGTTTTCGCGGGTCATTGTGTTCTTCTCGAATGTAATACTGTCTAACCGTGATACGCCGACCATTGATCACTTTTCTATCAAGTTGTTTAATGACTAAATCAGCAACATCATCTGGCAGTATTGTCACCACGCCATGAACATTCACTTTATTTTGTTTTTTGTCTAATAAATCAAGCAACATGACATTCACAATCGCCCCCGGACGATGAAAAAAATCGAAAAAAAATCGTCGTTTAATAACAGGTTTGATAACACCCACTAAATCCGATTTTTGTGTAGTGGGTGGGATATTTCTAAAAAAAACTAGCATTTCACAACCTCAAAAAATACGTCAATCTATAAAATAATGTCGATTTGTTTGCAGCTTGAGTTTTTGTCACAAATCAACCAACAAAAACAGTAAAGCAACTAATAAGCCATACATTTAAAAGAATTTTTTTTTGTTTTATATCAAAATGTTATTAAATCTATTTTTAGCGATTAAACAAATTAAATCATTCTATTTTTTTAAGTTGTAAAAAAAACTGACACATCAAATTTTTTCAAAAAATTAGTCTGTTCGTTATTACTTGAATCCATTTTACCATCAACGTATTCTTAACATTTTTAAAAAATGAGGGTATTGCCATGAGCCAAAAAAACTTTGATTACAACACTGCTTTCTCACGAAATATCGGCTGGATAACTCACGAAGAACAAGCCACTTTAAAAAATAAACGCATTGCCATTGCAGGTTTAGGTGGCGTTGGCGGCAGTCATTTAATTACGTTAACTCGTTTAGGAATCGGTAAATTTAACGTTGCCGATTTTGATAAATTTGAACTGCCAAATTTTAATCGCCAAGCTGGCGCAAGTGTTTCACATATTGACAGACAAAAAACCGATGTCATGACAGAAATGGCTTTAGATATAAATCCAGAGTTAGACATCAAAACCTTCAATAATGGCGTAACAAAAGAGAACCTGTCAGAATTTTTTACAGATGTTGATTTGTATGTTGATTCGTTAGATTTCTTTGCTTTTGAAGCACGAGAAATGGTGTTTGCTTATTGTGCCGAGCATGGCATTCCCGCGATTACCGCTGCACCGTTAGGGATGGGAACAGCATTATTGAATTTCTTACCTGGTCAAATGACGTTTGAAGAATACTTCCAGTTAAAAGACAAATCTGAAAACGATAAAATTCTACATTTCTTACTAGGATTATCTCCTGCTATGTTGCAACGGAGTTATTTGGTTGACCAAAGTGCCGTCGATTTACTGAATCACAAAGGACCTTCAACGCCAATGGCTTGTGCGCTGTGTGCAGGTTTTGCGGCAACACAAGCCTTAAAAATTCTACTCAAACGTGGAAAAGTATTTGCGGCACCTTGGGGATTACATTTTGATGCTTATAACGACAAACTCGCCAAAACCTGGCGACCAGGTGGAAATAGTAATTTGATTCAAAAAATCGGCATCTTTGTCGCTCGAAAACAATTGATGGCAAAACTTAAAAAATAAAATTACACACACGAAAAAGCCCTGTCAAAATCAATTTGACGGGGCTTTTTTATGAGTGAATTAAAACAAACGAATTACGCTTGTTTTTTCATTCTGCTTGCACCGAAACCTAATAAACCCATTCCTAATAACGCTAATGAAGTTGGTTCAGGAATATGTTTCGAATCACCTGCGAATGTAACCGTACCATTAACAATATATCCTGTTTCTTTTATTCCTGCGCCATTTTGAAAAGACGAAGAAAAACTAAGATCAGCGTTGTTATTTAAAATGAAATAATTTGTATCAAAGTAAGATGCTGCCAATCCACTTACAACGTTCATATATCCCATACCTGAACCTTTAATTAAAAGGGGATTAAATAAATTCGTTGCGCTACCACTCAAAACACCATTCTGAGTCGCTTTTAAAAATGACACACCGTCGATCGCGTTACTGAGTTTTAAGCCTGTGACTGTATTGATATTAAAATCAGGCGTAGAATCAACAAAAAATTCAACAATACCACCGCTAAATGCAAAATCAGCAGATCCAACTTTATAAGGATCTGATGTTGTTTTATTTCCAGTAAGAATATCTGTATAAGTAGTTGTATTTATTGAATTTGAACCAGAATTCCATATATCTTCTTTGTAAGTTACAGAAGTTTTATTAGTTCCAGAATTGTAAACAGATGCAATAACTGTATTAGCATATGTCATTTGATAAGAAAAAGAGTATGTTAATTCGCAAGCACTGCAAAATATAGTCTGTCCCAAACCATTAAATTGAGTAACCATACCATATCCAGTAACATTTTGTCCCACAGCACTAGCAAAACTTTCAAACATATTAGCATCTGTAGTCAAATCAGATAAAGCATCTGGTTCCCAAACAACGCCCGCAACATTCACTAATCCTGCAAATGCCCCACTAGATGCAACTGCCAACGCTGCACCTAAAATTGTTTTTTTGAAAATGTTCATGATAATTCTCCTAAAATTGGATAAATGTAATTTGTTAAGCATTTTATCTGCTCTACAACAGTTATTGCAGATTGTGTGCCAAACTTTTGTATCATTTGATTTGTAAGACTTCGACTTCACTTTGCAAATTTGATATGGTGATAAAAAATCAAAAGTGTAAAAAAACCTGACAATCAAATCATCACACAAACAAAAATCATCATGGATATTTGGCTAATTTACGTTATAAAAACCCTTTTATTGCCCAGTTCTAGTTTTTTATTGTTAGGTTTCATAGGCTTATACAAAGTGTTAAAAAAGCTGACACATGGGTTTAAATGGCTTTTTTTTTCACTGATTGGGCTTTATATTTTGAGTATGCCGCTGGTTTCAAGCGGTTTAATGAATGTAGTCGAATCACCATCAACTCATATTTTTACGTCATCGCCACAAAATCAAGCGATTGTGGTCATTGGAGGTGGGCTTCGTGGCAACACTGTTGAATTCGGTGGTGATTACACGCTGAATAGCCGAACCCTAGAGCGCGTGCGTTATACAGCAATGTTAGCAAAAAAAACAAACCTGCCGATTTTAGTGTCAGGCGGAAATGTATTTGAAAGTAAATCGCCTGATAAGCCTTTTATTCCTGCGGAAGCGACTGTAATGGCAACTGTTTTAGAAAACGAATTTAATGTCCCCGTGCGTTGGCAAGAAAATCAAAGTCGTAATACAGCGGAGAATGCAATTTACTGTCGAAAAATTTTACACATTGAAAAAATTGATAAAATTCTGTTAGTTACACACGCTTTTCACATGAAAAGAGCGGCAGCAGCATTTAAAAAAGCAGGTTTTGAGGTTCAAACTGCGCCAACGGTTTATTTATCATCGGCAAATGAAGATGATTTAACCGTATTTGATTTTCTGCCTTCTGCACAAGCGATGCTAAATAGCACTTTTGCATTACATGAATTGATGGGAATGCTTTGGTATAAACTACGCTATTGATTTTTAAACATACTATGAGGATTTTTTATGGCAACTATTACCTTTCAAACAAACCCCGTACAAACAAATGGTGATTTACCCGCTGTTGGTAGTATTGCACCGTTATTTTCATTAGCAAACAATGAATTAGAAAATGTGATATTGCAAAATTATGCTGGGAAACGAAAAATTTTAAATATCGTTCCTAGTTTAGATACGCCAACGTGTGCCGCGTCAGCCCGAAAATTTAATCAAAAAGCCGCCAATTTAGATAACACGGTTGTTTTAGTCATTTCGGCAGATTTACCGTTCGCACAATGCCGATTTTGTGAAATTGAAGGTTTACATAATGTCATTGCGTTATCAACATTTCGTAGCGATTTCGCAACAGATTATGGTGTAAAAATTATCGACAGTGCCTTGGCGGGGTTAACCGCACGCGCGGTGATAATTATCGATTCGGAAAATAGAATTTGTTACACACAACTTGTTTCAGAATTAACACAAGAACCCGATTATGAAACAGTTTTTTCTGCATTAAAATCTGTCCAATAACTTGCTTGATATTGCACCGCTTGATTTCGTCCCTGATGTTTAGCGGTGTATAAGGCTTCGTCTGCCTCACGCACTAACATATTTGGATTTTCACCTTGCTTTGGTACACGCATTGACACCCCGATACTTAATGTCACTTGACCTAATTCGGACATCGCATGAGGAATAGCCAATTTATCTAACGCTTGAAAGAGCTTTTCCATCAATGTCAAAGGGCTTTGTGTTTCAGGCAAAATCATTGCAAATTCTTCACCGCCATATCGGGCAACAAAATCGATATTACGATTGCAATTACTGACTAGGATATTAGCAACTTGTTTTAAACATTCATCACCAACAAGATGACCGTAATAATCGTTGTATTTTTTAAACCAATCGACATCTAGCATAACAACAGTCAACGGTTTTTTTGCTCGAAGAGCGCGATGCCATTCTTCGGCTAATTTTTGATCAAAACAACGCCGATTTGAAATGCCTGTTAAACCATCAGTTGTAGCAAGCTCGATTAACTTATCTTGTAATTGCTTTAATTCAATTTGATTTTGAACACGAATTTTAACAATCGCGGGACAAAACGGTTTGCTAATGTAATCCGCCGCTCCAATTTCTAGTCCGCGAATTTCCTCGGCGGCATCGGAATGGGCGGTGACAAAAATAATTGGAATTTCTAATGTAGCAGGATTACCTTTTAATTCTCGACACACGTCATACCCATTCATTTCAGGCATCACAACATCAAGTAAAATTAAATCGGGTTTTTCTTTTAACGCCATTTCTAAGGCTTTTTTGCCATCTGTTGCGAATGAAATGTCGTAATCGTTATTAAAGATATTCGCTAACAAATGAATGTTATAAGGATCGTCATCGACAATCAGTAAGCGTGGATGCGTAGCGATACGGCACATTTTTATTTTCCTTTCACCAAAAAACTAATTCGTTCCAAAACCAATAACGCTTTTTGAAAATCCAATTGCTCGAGTAAATGTGTTAATTCATCGACTTCTTGCTGTAAATTTTGCGCCATCAAATACGATTTTAAAAGTGTAAAAATTTCTGACGCTTTAAAATTATTGGTTTTTAATGCTTTCTGCAATCGCGCAAATAAACGTTCAATTTCATCTTTCGTTAAACTGACTTCATCTTGTTTTTCATTTAAACATGGCGGTAATGTGTTGACGGCAGTGATGGCGATGTTAAGTTTGGTATTGAAATCATCAAGTAATGAATCAATTTTCTCAAATTCACCTAAACGGAATTCAATTTCAAGTAATGTGGCAGCATTTTTAAGTTCATTTGCGGCAAGTGTTCCTGCAACGCCTTTAATTGAATGAGCAAGTTGAGCCGCTTCATTAAATTTTTGCTCATCGATATACATTTGAAATTGCGCTGTTGCATTGGCATAACGTTTGCCAAAATTTAACAATAACGAATGCAATAAAGCGAAATTATGATTACTAAAAACTAACGCTTGTTTCAAGTCAAAAGGCGGTAACGAAAACACGAATGAATCGTCCGTTAAATCTTTCAATGGTGGAATTTCTACTTTCGCATTTAGCCAATGATTTAACATGGTGACTAATTTTTCTAACGCAATCGGTTTAGTTAAATGATCATTCATGCCAGCCGCTAAACTTTTTTCTTTGTCACCGTGCATTGCATGCGCTGTCATGGCGACAATCGGAATGTTTTTCAACGTTTCTTCTTGTCGAATCAATTTTGTTGCCGTTAATCCATCCATAACAGGCATTTGAATATCCATCAAAATTAAATCAAAAGGTTCTGCTAAAGCAAATGCCACGCCTTCTTGTCCATTGTTGGCAATTTTGACGTTTAAACCGATTGTTGTTAAAAGCTCCATCGCAACCTGTTGATTTATTTCATTATCTTCAACTAACAAAATCCGTTGTGCGTTGTAATTTAAATTTTTGGGTAACGTCGATGATTTTTTAGTCGTCGATGAATTGATTTCAGGAGATGCAATCGTAAGACACACATTAAAAACAAAGGTACTGCCTTTACCATATTCACTAACAACATCAATTTTTCCGCCCATCAATTCGGCTAATTGTTTGCAAATAATTAACCCTAACCCAGAACCACCATATTTTCGAGTAATCGACGAATCTGCTTGTGTAAAAGGTTGAAATAAGCCACTTAATTGTTCAGTGGTCATGCCAATTCCCGTATCACTTATGGAAAAACGAAAAATGGCACTGTTTGTTGAAAACAATTCATGTTCAACGCTAATTGTGACACTCCCTTGCTCTGTAAATTTCACTGCATTACTGGCAAGATTGAGCAAAACTTGACCTAAACGTAACGAATCCCCAACTAATTGCCGAGGCGCATCTGGCGACATTGAAAACGATAACTGCACATTTTTTTGTTCCGCTTTAATTTTTATTGTATCGAGTAAATGATTTAAAACGGTATCAAGTGAAAAAGTCACATTTTCAAATGCCAATTTTCCTGCTTCAATTTTAGAAAAATCGAGAATTTCATCAATAATTGCCAATAAGGATTGGCAACTACGGTCAATTTTATCGAGGTAATTACGTTGTTGTAAGGTTAAATC
>JBASLW010000153.1:0-16285 GCA_049656545.1 Methylococcaceae bacterium | reverse complement strand
TGCAACGTTTGTATTTTTCCTTGCGTTTTTAACGGTTTAACGTTGATTTTAATTTCACCCACAGCAGTAAATTTAATCGCATTGCTGACTAAATTATTGAGAATTTGGTTAATTCGCAACGGATCAGAAAAAATTTTATAAGGCGTTACTGGGTCAATTTCAAAGAATAAATCCAACCCTTTTTCAGATAATTTTGCTGAAAATAAATCTGCCACATTCATCAAAATCGTTTCTAAATAGCAAGGTACACTTTCAATATCTAAACGTCCTGCTTCAATTTTTGAATAATCTAAAATATCGTTAAGAAGACTCAAAAGTGCTTTTGATGAAGAATACACTTTGGTTAAAAAATCGCGTTGTCGATAATTTAATTCCGTTTCTAAAATGAGTTGCGTCAAACCTAAAACCGCATTCATGGGTGTTCTGATTTCATGGCTCATATTTGCCAAAAATTCAGATTTTGCTTGATTAGCATTTTCAGCCGCGTGTTTGGCTTCAACTAATTGCGCTTCGATATTTTTACGGTTGGTAATATCAATCACTAAACCGACAAAATTGATTGGCTGATTTTGTTCATTGCGAATCGCAGTAACGTTCACATCAACCCAAATAATTACACCATTTTTTGTGATGTAACGTTTCTCCATGCGGTAATAATCTATTTTATTTTCTAAAATTTCCTGGAAAAAAGACATTTCTAACGCTAAATCATCTTTATGCGTGAACATTGAAAAGTTTACTTTTTCTAATTCATCCCAAGTGAATTTTATTAAATCGAGAAAACATTGGTTGACTTGCAATAGATTTCCCATTTCATCTGTAAAAGCAATTCCAATGCTAGCGTGTTCAAAAATGCTGCGAAAGCGTGCTTCACTGGCTTGCACCGCAAGTTCAATCTGTTTTTGCTCGGTGATGTCTTGAGAAGTACCTAATACATCTTTTAATTTCCCGTCATTATCAAAAACTAACTCCGCTTGCTCGTGTATCCATTTTATTTTTTCATTAACTATAACTCGATGAATAACCTCATACGGCGCACCGTTTAAAGCTTTATTCCATTCATCATTAACACGCTCTCTATCATCTGGGTGAGTGATATTTAAAAAATCACTGTATTGAAGTGATTTAGCGTTATCAAAACCAAAAATCCGATACGTTTCATCTGACCAGTCTAAATTTCCCATTTCGTCAATATGCCAACTACCAATATGAGCAATTTTTTGGGCATGATTTAGGTTATCTTGGCTAATTTTTAATGCGTTTTCAGCGGCTTTTCGTTCGGTGATATTAACGGCAATACCTAAATAACCCGTGACATAAGTCTCCGTTTTATCTTGCAGTGCGTTGACCGAAAGTAAAACATCAATGCGCTGTCCATCTTTAGCGATATATGTCCATTCATGTTCATTTTCTAAGCCTAAATGGCTTTTTATTACAAAGGTTTCAAAACCTAATTCAACGGGAACGTTTAATTCAGCACTAAATGCGTTATTCCTTGCAATCACTTCGTCTAAGTCATGAATAATAGCAGGTGTTTGTTTGCCTACCATTTCCTCCGAACTGTAACCTGTTATTTTTTCAGCCGCCTTATTAAACAAAGTGATAAGACCGTCTGGCGTAGTTGCAATAATTGAATGTGGTGCATAATCTAAAATCGCATTTTGTAATTTCAGTACCTCGCGCATTTCGCTGTTTAGTTTATTTAATTCAAAAGTTCGCGTTTGCACGCGACGCTCTAAATGTGCATAGCTTTGCTTAATTTGCTCTGCCATGTGATTAAATGTTTCTGCTAATTCAGCAAATTCATTATCGGGATAATTTTCAACAAAAACACGTTGATTTAAATCGCCTTTTGAAATTTTATTCGTAACTTTGATTAAATCACGAACAGGTTTGACGATAGATTTACCTATAATTACAGCTGTGACCATCACAAAAACAATCAAAAAACCGAGTGTCAAATAAGTGTAAAACTGCAATTGCACAAATGGCGCGAAGGCTTCTTCTTTGTTTATTTTTACGACCATGCCCCAATGTAAATCAGGTAAATACTGCCACACGGCAACCACTTCATTGCCCGCGTAATCTAAGATAATGCCTTTACCGCGTTGCCCATTTAACGCACGCCGCATTCCAGAAGCGATTTTTACATCGGTTCGATTTTTATTTTCACTATAACGTAGTGGTGTAATAAAAACGGGTACGCCAGATTCAGAGGATGTTGCCATCACAGATTCCCCCGTTTCGCCTAATCCTGATTTATCTAAAATAATCGGCAAATAATCTTCTAAATTCGTTTGTGCGACTAATACGCCAACAGGCAAACTGCTTTTTAATAATGGAACGGTTGTAAAAGCAGACAATTTTGATTCAGTAGGTTCGTAATCAGAAAAAGCAGAAAATTCGGTTGTTAAAAAATTTATTGATTCTCGAAAACCATCTGCTAAACCTGTATTTTTAAAACGTCCTGTTTGTAAATTTGTTGCAAAATCTACTTCTTTTTTTAAGGTAAAAATAATTTCGC
Source organism: Methylococcaceae bacterium (assembly GCA_049656545.1). Lineage (GTDB taxonomy): Bacteria > Pseudomonadota > Gammaproteobacteria > Methylococcales > Methylomonadaceae > UBA10906. The sequence goes on along the minus strand of JBASLW010000153.1, from coordinate 13,761 downwards.
CCGATTCATCAATTAAAAATAAATCGTAATAATTGTAATTGTCGATAATCTGATTTAAGACGGTTCTCGCTTTGAAATCAGATTGCAAATAAGCCTCAGAATGAATGCCTTTTTCATAATAATTTTTTTTCAATTCGTCAAAAAGAAGCATGACATCTGGCACATGACTTAACGCATGGAGTTGGGTGCGCGAATCTTCAATGTAATGGTTAATTTTGAAGGCTTTTCTATCGGCAACAAATTCCATGTTGTTTAAAATGGTGTTGGTTAATACTTGTTCAAAATTATGCAAATTGAATAGCGCCAAGCCTGTTAAAGGTAGAATTGCGGTGATTAAAAAACCAATAACCAAACGGTGTATTAACGAATGCTTTAACTGTGATTTAATCATGATTTTCAGCTTTATTTAGCACGGCAATAATTTTATTCCATTCAAAGTGCGAGTGATAATCGGGAAACGGGGCAGGGCGAATAGGTAATTTTGAATGGTAAATTTCTTTAAATTGCCCATTTTTTTCTGCTAGTCCAATTCGCAGCATTTTCCAAGTGTGGCGCGTTTTTGAATCAATTGAAATGATGCCTGATGGCGCGTGAAAACTTTGTTTAGTGATGGAGATATTTACTTTTTCTGGTTCAAATGATTTAACTTCTTTTGCTGCTTGCGCCCATAAATGCACACCAAAATAAGCCGCTTCAACAGGGTCGCTAGTCACACGGTTTTTATCCCCCGACGTGTGTTGATAGTCCGTGATAAATTTTTTATTTTCTGGTGTGTCAATCGATTGAAAATAAGACCATGCTGCGTAATGATTTTTTAAAAAAGGATAATTTCTGAGTTCGTTTTCAGCAACACTAAACGATAAAACGGGCGTTTCTTTCACGCTTGATTGCGATAAGGCTTGAAAAAAAGCGACATTCGTATCGCCGTTAATGGTATTTAAAATCACATCAGGTTTTATTTTTTCAATTTCACTGATAATTTCTGCAACGTCTTGAGAGCCTAAAGAAAAATAACGTTCTGCCAATAATTGTGCGTTATCAACGCGAATAAAATCTCTCATAATTCGATTGGCAGTGCGTGGAAAAATATAATCTGAACCGATTAAATAAACGCGCTTTCCTAAATTTTTTAATGCCCATCGAATAGCGGGAATAATTTGTTGATTCGGTGCTGAACCTGTGTAGATGATATTAGGTGATTGTTCTAAGCCTTCGTATTGAACAGGATAAAGTAGTAGATGATTGTACTTTTCAACGACGGATTTAACGGCTTTTCGAGAGGCGGAAGTCCAGCAACCAAAAATGACACTGACGTTTTCTTGGGTGATTAAACGCTCGGCTTCTTTTGCAAAAATAGCAGGGTCAGATTGTCCGTCTGCAACAATCATTTCAAGCGTTTGTCCTAAAACACCACCTTGTGCATTGATTTCATTCACAGCCAATTGCACCGCATCAACTAAGGGCATTTCACTTTGCGCCATTGTGCCTGTAAGCGAATGCAAAACGCCTATTTTTATCGGAGCAGGTTTTTCAGGTTTGATTAAAAACAACGTTAATCCTGCAATCATCAATATAATGATTGGATAGTTGATTTTTATTTTTTGCATCGGAAATTCTCAAATCCTAAAAATGAAAAAGGCGGATTTAAAAAATAAATCCACCTTGTAGTCTGCGTGTTAGCGTTTTTTTATTTGTTCAAAATGGTAACAGCGGGGAGTTCTTTGCCTTCCAAAAATTCCAAAAATGCGCCGCCACCTGTTGAGGTGTAAGAAATTTGGTCGTTGATACCGTATTTATCGATTGCCGCAAGCGTATCGCCACCACCTGCAATTGAAAATGCGTCACTGCCCGCAATCGCATAAGCTAATGTTTGTGTACCGTGTCCGAATTGTTCAATTTCAAAAACGCCGACAGGACCATTCCAAACAATCGTTTTCGCGGATTTCAAAATGTTTGCATAATTTGCTGCTGTTTCGGGTCCAATGTCCAAAATCATATCGTCTTCAGCAATATCAGCAACATTTTTAATCGTCGCTTCTGCATTTTCAGAAAATTCTTTTGCACAAACTACGTCGGTTGGAATCGGAATATCAGAACCTGCGGCTTTTGCCTGGGCAATTAAACGTTTTGCTTCGTCAATTAAATCTAATTCAACAAGCGATTTCCCAACAGAAAAACCCATCGCGGCAATAAAGGTATTCGCAATGCCGCCGCCGACAATCAATTGATCAACTTTTTTAGAAAGTGATTCTAAAACAGTCAATTTTGTAGAAACTTTTGAACCGCCAACGATTGCAATCACAGGTTTTTCAGGGGTTTCTAAAGCGCGACCTAACGCATCTAATTCACTAGCAAGCAAAGGACCTGCACACGAAATCGGAGCAAATTTTGCAATCGCGTGAGTTGAAGCCTGTGCGCGATGCGCTGTGCCAAATGCGTCCATCACAAAAATATCGCATAATGCCGCCATTTTTTTGCCTAACTCGTCGTTGTTTTTGCCTTCGCCGACATTGAAACGCACGTTTTCACATAAAACGATTTCACCAGCGTTGATTTCAATGCCGTCTAGCCAATCTTTTTCTAAACGAACGGGTTTATCTAATAAAGCCGCTAAATGGTCAGCGACAGGTTGCAACGAATATTCGGGATTGTATTCGCCTTCGGTTGGACGACCGATGTGTGACATCAACATCACCGCAGCTCCTGCGTTTAAAGCGAATTCAATCGTTGGCAAACTGGCTTGAATACGAGCATCACTGGTTACTTTGCCGTTTTTAACAGGCACGTTTAAATCTTCACGAATTAAAACACGTTTGCCAGCTAAATCTAAATCGACCATGCGTAAAATTGTCATTTATGCTTCCTCTTTCCATTTGATTGAACAGCCAATGCTGCTTAATTGTTCTTTAGGACCTTGACCTGTTTCAGCAACAAGTTTCATGGCTTCAAATAAATCGCGCGGTGTGTTGTCTGGGGTAATTTCACGACGACTTGAATCTAAACGTCCGCGATATTGCAACTCAAAATCGGCGTTGTAACCAAAAAAATCAGGCGTACAAATTGCGCCATAAGCCTTTGCAACGTCTTGAGTTTCGTCTAGTAAATACGGAAAACTAAAATTCAATTCATCCGAAAAGGCTTTCATGTTTTCAAACGAATCATCAGGATATTGGACAAAATCGTTTGGCATAATTGCTACACTATTGATACCTAAGGATTTTAACTCTAGCGCATCACGGACAATACGTTCTTTCACAGCTTTGACATATGGGCAATGATTACAAATAAACATCACGAGCAACCCTTTTTCACCCATACAATCTTTGAGTGTCCACGTTTTACCGTCCACACCAGGCAATGAAAAATCAATTGCAAGTTTGCCAAAATCACAAATTGGCGTTTCTAACGTCACCATTTTTTGTACCTCGTTTTTTAAATTTTAAACAGTGCTGAGATTATATATTATTTGTGTGCCAAAAATTTGCGAGGTTCTTGAAATCTGTTGTACAGGATTAAAAGGGATTGTTTAGTGAATCTGAAATTATTTGAAACTGTTTGTGTCGATTATGGAACGGTAACGTGATTAAATGGTGAAATTGATGTTGCACCAGAAATACTTTATGACCGTTCCATTTTAATTTGAAATGAAAAAAGGCAGGTAAAAACCAGTCTTTTTTGTTTGTGCCAAAATTTTGGTTTTGAATTTTTAGGCTGGTTGAATTATGTCCGCAGAAAAACTAAAACAGCTGATACAATGTAATAAGATTCGTAACAATCAAAAATAACGCCACAACCTTCCAAAACAACACCGTATTACGTTCGATAAGTGGGACAAATTTTTCAGAATTTGAAAAAGTCGGATTTCGATGCGTTAAATCGTACAAAAACTCAGTTAACGTTTCGTAACGATAATTGGGATTTATTGACGTAGCTTTTTTCAACGCACCATCCATCCAAATCGGCAGCATTTCATTGTGTTGTGAACTGGGAATATAAATCAGTTTTTCGAGTTGTTTTTGCGTGGATTTTTCAGGCAACGAACCGAAAGGTAACGCACCATTTAATAATTCGTAAGTGATGACACCCAACGAAAATAAATCCGATTTCACACTGCCCCGCAAACCACTGTGATATTCGGGGGCAGTGTAATTTAAAGTACCTAAAACATTTTCTTCTTCATTTGAATAAATTGGGCTAATTTCAGCAATGCCCGCAATTTTCACCGAACCAAAATCAATAATTTTCACGACACCGTTTGCGGCAATTAACACATTTTCAGGTTTTAAATCTTGATGCAACATTTCCATGCGGTGAAACGCTTGCAAGCCTTTTATCAATTGTTCAACGATTTTTATTACCGTTTTCACGTCAGATTTTGGATTCGTATCCATCCATTCTCGCAAGGTTTGCCCTTCTAAAAATTCGGTGACGTAATACAACTTTGTTTTTTCACGTCGGGTTGGCAAAATTTTTAACACATTCGCATGATTTAGCCGTTTTCCCGCCCATTCTTCGTGCAAAAAATGTTCAATATAAAGCGTGTCATCGTTGTATAAAATCGAAGGTGTTTTTAAAATGACGATTTTACCTGTTTCAGCATCTTTTGCTTTATAAATTTGGGTTCGATTGCTAGCGTGAATTTCAGTCAAAATTTCATAACCGTCCAATTTGTCACCAATCGATAACAGCGGCGGAAAGGGCAACGCATTTTTTGAACGAATAATCGAATCTTCTTTGACTTGGGGCAATTGTTCAACGCGAACAAGTTGACACGTTAAATTATCGTCACTGTGATTGTCACTGGCTTTTTGAATAAAACGGTGCGCGACGACATTTAAATCTTGATTGCTTTGCAGTAATTTTTTAATTGATTTTTCATCGATAAAATCATGCACACCGTCTGTGGTCATTAAAAACAAATCACCGATTTCTAACGGAATCGCTTGATAATCCACTTCTAAATGCGGTTCGATTCCCATGGCGCGATTTAAATAACTTTTATCGTGTGAAACCCAAATTCGATGATCTCGGGTAAGTTGCTCCAAATTTCCTGCGCGAAAACGGTAAATGCGTGAATCACCAACATGAAACAAATACGCCGTTGTCGCTTTGAAAACCAACAAACTCAAGGTGCTAACCATGCCTTTTGCAGATTGATAACGCGCTTGACCTTGACTGTGAAGCCACGAATTGGTTGCTGATAAAATTTTCTGTCCCGCGTGTTTGACTGACCATGAGTCAGGCGTGCTGTAATAATCTTCTAAAAAACTAATCACACAACATTGGCTGGCTTTTTGACCTGCTTCACTGCCGCTCATACCGTCTGCAATCACAGCGACTGCACCTTTCAATGTGAGTTCTGAACCATCAGGAAATAACGCGCCGACAAAATCTTCATTTCGAGGTTTGATACCTTTGTCGGTAGCGTGAGCAGCGTGAAGTTTTAGCATTTTTTAACCTAATTCAATCATTTCAACCGTGCCATCTTCTTGGACTTCGACCATGTGACCTTGTGGTTCGTCGATAAATTGAATAAATCCAACGATAACCAGCGCAATCGCCGCAATAATGATGAAAAATTCAGTCGGCGCGACGAAAGATAAAATTGTTAAAAACAATACGCCGCCCACGTTTCCATAAGCCCCGACCATGCCCGCAATTTGCCCAGTCATACGACGTTTAATTAACGGGACAATCGCATACACCGCGCCACATCCTGCTGAAACAAAGAAAGAACAACTCATCGTTAAAATCACAGCGGCAATTAACGACCATTCTGGATTGATTAGTGACATTCCAAAATAGCCTAACGCTAAACCTAAAACGAACACGCTTAACGATAATTTACGTCCGAATTTATCACTTAACCAACCGCCCATCGGACGCGCAACTAAATTGATAAACGCGAAACTACCCGCAAGCAAACCTGCTTGAACGATTGTGACACCGTGTGATTCTTTGAATGTATCGAAGAAAAACATCGGCAACATCGACACAACGGCAAGTTCAGAACCAAAGGTAATGAAATACGCTAAATTTAAAATCGCCACTTGTTTAAATTTATAACGGTGAATTTCTTCGATGGGTTGTTTTAAATGGTCGCTGTTGACGTGGAAAATTTTACGAACGTTGTAAAAATACATTAACCAGATACCGACATAAATCATCGTCGCAACAGGCATTGAAAGGAGATTACCCGTTGCCGCTGACGATAATTTCCACGTCAATAACGTTAAGGTTGCATAAAGTGGCATGGTCATCAAAATGTAAAACCACAAATCGCCAACGCTAGTAACTTCCATTGCACCTGCTTTTTTAGGTTTGAAATAGGTTGAACCTTTTGGCGTGTCGGAAACACTGAAATAGAAAATGGCTGCATAAAATAGTGAAATTATGCCTGTAATCGTAATCGCATAACGCCATCCATCTGCACCGCCAAACGCTAAGGCAATCATGGGTAACGTACCCGCTGCTGCCGCTGAACCAAAATTCCCCCAGCCGCCATAAATGCCTTCTGCAATACCAACTTGTTTTGCAGGAAACCATTCGCCAACTAATCGAATCCCAATCACAAAACCTGCACCAATAAAGCCTGATAAAAATCGCGCCAAGGCTAATTGTTCAAAATTGTCCGCCATCGCAAACATAAAAGCAGGAATACTGCCTAATGCGAGTAAGGCTGAATAAGTGCGTTTAGGGCCAAATTTATCAACCAAAATGCCAATAATAATGCGGGCAGGAATCGTCAACGCGACGTTTAAAATTAAGATGGTTTTAACTTCGGTTTTGCTTAAATGCAACGCTTCAGCAATTGCCATCATTAGCGGTGCGTGATTGAACCAAACCACGAACGTAATAAAAAATGCTAACCATGAAGCGTGCAGGACGCGCATTTTTCCAGAGAGTGAAAAAAGATTAAACGATTGAGCTGACATAAAAAATTCCTCTTTGAGAACAGAAAAATAAACTTCTTCAAAAAAGAAAATTGCAGATTATGTGCCAGTACACAATAGATTGATTTTTAATAATTTTTTATTTTAAACACATCAAAAATTAACATCTTGCCCTAAAAAAATAGCAACTTTGAAATCATTGCACCTTTTCAAGCCAAATTTGTAATTTCGTTATGGAATATGGGCGAAATGCTTTAACGTACAAATTAAATCATGCCGCCCACAAATCACGATCAATATTTTCTCAACAGTAATTTTCATCAAATTTAATCGCGTCACCGTCACCGTTAATGCGTGTGATCGCATTCCGATAAAAACGTGAGCAAACTTTCTCGATACTTGTAGTAATCAGGATGCTCAAGCAAACTTTGTCGCGTGCGAGGACGTGGTAAATCAATGGTTTCAATTTTGCCTACTTTCGCATTTGGACCATTCGTCATCATTACTACGCGATCTGCCAACAAAATGGCTTCATCCACGTCATGCGTAACCATAATTGCTGTAACGTGGGTGCGTTCCCACACTTCCATTAACACTTCTTGTAATTCCCAGCGTGTCAATGAATCGAGCATTCCAAATGGTTCGTCGAGTAGTAATAATTTTGGCGAAAGAGCGAAAGCACGAGCAATTCCTACTCGTTGTCGCATTCCATTCGACATATCGCCTGCTTTCTTTTGAAGTGAATCGCCTAATCCCACGCGAGTTAAATAGTATTCAACAATATCACTACGTTCAGATTCTGAAGCGTGCGGATAAACTTTATCTACGCCTAGCATTACGTTGTCAAATGCGGTCAGCCAACCAAATAAACTTGGTGCCTGAAACACCACACCTCTATCTGGACCTGCTCCGTCGATTTCACGATTGTCTAAAACGATACTGCCTTCAGAAATGTCGCTTAATCCTGCTGTCATGGATAAAACAGTTGATTTACCACAACCTGAATGCCCGATAATTGAAATGAATTCGCCTTTTTTCATTTTTAATTCAAAACCATCAACGACTTTAACTGTGCTGTTGCCGTCTGGCGTGGGATAAATTTTCGATAAATTGATGAAATCTAAATAACGTAATCGTCCTAAATTGGTTTGAATCACGCTCGGGGGCAAAGAAATGTTTTGCCATTCTTCGTTTGTATTGGGCAAAACATCTGGAAGCGTGACAAATTCACCACTATTTTTATTTTTTTCAATTCCCATCGCCATCAAATAACGGGTAATTTCACCACGCAAACGTTTGAAATCTTCGTTGTGATTTAATTCGGTGCGATTGCGAGGACGTGGGATGTTTATGTCAAACACTTTTCCAAATGTGGCATCTGGTGCAATGGTCAATGGAATCACGCGGTCAGCCATATAAATGGCTTCGTCCACGTCGTTAGTAATCAAAATGACGGTCTTTTTTTCTTGTGACCAAATTTGCAAAATTTCGTCTTGCAAATTACCGCGCGTCAACGCATCTAACGCACTTAATGGTTCATCTAAAAGTAAAATTTCAGGATTGATGGCTAACGCTCGCGCCACATTTACTCGTTGACGCATACCACCTGAAAGTTCAGCGGGCATTTTGTTAATCGCTGCGCCTAAATTCACCATTTGAACGTATTTAACAACTAGCGCGTCACGTTCTTCAGCAGATAAATGTTTATGAATTTCATCAACGGCTAACGCCACATTTTCATAAACGGTAAGCCAAGGCATGAGCGAATAATTTTGAAATACTACTCCTCTGTCGGGCGCAGGTTCAGTAATTTGTTTGCCTGATTTTAAAATTTCGCCGCTGTTTGCTTGTAATAAACCTGCGATTAACGAAACTAATGTCGTTTTACCACTGCCTGAAAAGCCTACAATGGCAATAAATTCGCCTTCAGCAATATCAAGGTTGATATTTTTTAAGATTGAAACCGCGTCGTTGCCTTCGCCATAAGATTTGCAAACGTTTTTGAATGAAAGAATCGGTTGTTTCATGTCATTCACCTAAACTTTTCGACCGAATGAAAACACGGTTTGGAACGACTGCATAATTCTGTCCAAAATGAAGCCGATAATCCCAATTGTGAACACCGCAACCATGATTTTACCTAGCGAATGTGAACTACCATTTTGGAATTCGTCCCAAACAAATTTTCCTAAACCTGGATTTTGGGCAAGCATTTCAGCCGCAATTAACACCATCCAGCCCACGCCTAAAGACAATCGCATTCCCGTGAAAATGTACGGTAACGCTGAAGGTAAAATGATTTTTTTGATTTGTGTTCCGTAATCTAAACGCAGAACTTTTCCAACGTTGACTAAATCTCTATCAATCGACGATACGCCAACGGCTGTGTTAATTAGCGTCGGCCACAACGAGCAAAGTGTTACCGTAATCGCTGACGTTAAAAATGATTTATCAAACCAAGAATCATCGGTTGTTTGATACATTGCACTGACAACGAGCGTGACAATCGGCAACCAAGCCAACGGCGAAACAGGTTTAAAAATTTGAATCAATGGGTTAATTGCAGTGTTGATAACTGGACTCATGCCGCAAATAATCCCAAGTGGAACGGCGATTAACGTTGCAATGAAAAAGCCTGCAAATACCGTGTATAAACTGGTGAAAATTTGATCTAAATACGTTGGTTTGCCTGTGTATTTACGCAATTGTTGTGGTGGCGTTGATGGATCTTCGGCTTTTAATTTTGCGTATCGTTGATTTTGGCGTTCATAAAATTCAACTTCTTTTTGGCGTTCTTCGTGGTAATTGTCCACTAAACCGCCAACTTCTTCCCAAACCGCTGTTGGATTTGGAATTGCGCCTAAACTGGTTTCAATTTGCGAAGCCGCCGCGCTCCATAATCCTAAAAAAATCATAAACGCAATAATCGGCACGCCCATAATTAACCAAAGTTGGTGCATTTGCTGTTTTGGATTTTCGCCAGCACAAATTTTCGCTAACGGAATAAACCACGTTAGCCCCGCAATTGATAAAAATTTAATCAGCTTGTTCATGTTGAAACCTATTTTTTTCGATGTGAACGCAAAAATTTTTGTGTTCACATTTTGATTTTATGCAGAATTATTCGACGATTTTGCCGCCAACGACTTTTTGTTTACCTTTCAAACCGATAGCGAAATGCGTTAAATAATCGTTAGGTTTTTGTGCATCGAAAGATACTTTGTCGATGAAATCAGCGTTAGCAGCTTTGAAACCACTGTCATTTTCAGCGGGGAAATCACTTGCTTTGGCTTTGCCTTCTGCAATCAATTCTTTTGCCGCCGCTTGATAAATGTCTGGACGGAATGATTTTTTAGCAGTTTCTAAATACCAGCTATCGGGTTTAGGTTCGTTGATTTGTCCCCAACGACGCATTTGCGTTAAATACCAAACCGCGCCGCTGTAATACGGATAACTTGCGTTGCCACGGAAAAACACGTTGAAATCAGGCAAAGCGCGTTTGTCGCCTTTTTCGTATTCAAATGTTCCCGTCATGCTGTTTGCAATCACTTTTTCATCAGCACCAACATATTTTGCATCAGCGAGAATTTTTACTGCTTCAACACGGTTTTTGTTTTTTTCAGCATCAAGCCACATCGAAGCGCGAATTAACGCTTTTACAACGGCGATATGTGTATTTGGATTTTTGGTTGCCCATTCTTGACTGACACCAAAAACTTTTTCAGGCACGTCTTTCCACATTTCATCATCGGTAATCACAGGCACACCAACGCCTTTGGTTACGGCTTGTTGATTCCAAGGCTCACCCACACAAAAACCTGAAATAGTCCCCGCTTCGAGTGTTGAAGGCATTTGTGGTGGCGGTGTAACCGATAACAACGCATCAGCGTCGATTTGTCCGTTAATATCTTGTGGTGGCGCGTAATAACCAGGATTGATACCGCCTGCTGCGAGCCAATAACGCAATTTCATATTATGGCTCGAAACAGGAAACGTCATGCCCATATTGAAGGCTTTACCTGCTTTTTTGGATTCTTCAACAACCGATTTAAGTGCATCGGCTTTGATTGGGTGAATAGGTTTGCCGTCTTTTGCTGGGACGTTCGGTTTCATTTTTGACCAAACATCATTTGAAACCGTAATCGCGCTACCGTTTAAACCCATGCTGAATGCGGTAATCACATCGGCTTTTGTACCGAAACCAATGGTTGCGCCAAGTGGCACAGGTGCGAGCATGTGTGAACCATCAAGTTCACCGCTAATAACGCGGTCTAAAACCACTTTCCAATTTGCTTGTGCTTCAAGTTTGACAAACAGTCCTTCGTCTTCAAAAAAACCTTTTTCAGCGGCAATGGCAAGCGGTGCCATGTCAGTCAATTTGATAAAACCAAATTTTAAATCGGGTTTTTCGATATTTTTAACCGCAAATGCAGACGTTGAAAGTGTAGCGAGTGCAATAGATAAAGCGAGTGGTTTTAAAAACGTGTTCATGGCATAAATTCCGTAAAGTGATTGAAACATCACGTTAAGAATTGCAGAATCAATGCCAAGAGTATTTTTTAGATATAACCAACTGAATTTAAAGTTGAAAATTAAAATTTATGCAACAAAATTTTTAGAAAATTAACGATTTGCACCAAAAAAATAGCAACTTTAAAATCATTGCACCTTTTCAAGCCAAAATCGTTTAAATTTTGGATTTGCTTTATATTTTTTATATAAAAATCATAATGTTAATTATTGGCACAACCATTGCAAAATACACTTCAAACAGCATTTTTATTGCCTTTGAGGTTAAAACATTATGAACACAAAACCCACTCTCGTGGTTATCGGAAATGGCATGGTTGGTCAGTATTTTTTAAGCCAACTCGCCGACAGTCCTTTAAAAGACACTTATCAAATTGTCACCTTTTGCGAAGAAATTCGTCCCGCTTATGACCGCGTGCATTTGTCTGAATTTTTCACTGGCAAAACCGCCGACGATTTATCACTCGTTCCCGAAGGTTTTTTTGAACAAAGCGGCATTACGATTCATTTAAACGACAAAGTGGTTGGCGTAAATCGGGCGAATAAAACGGTTACGTCCGAAAAAGGGATAACGATTTCCTACGATAAAGTTGTTTTTGCGACAGGTTCTTATCCATTTGTACCGCCAGTAGTTGGCAATAATCGCCCGAATTGTTTGGTTTATCGCACGATTGAAGACCTCGAACAAATGGTTTCGGCTGCAAAAACAGGCAAAGTCGGCGCAGTAGTTGGCGGTGGCTTATTAGGTTTGGAAGCGGCAAAAGCCTTGCGTGATTTAGGACTAGAAACGCACGTTGTTGAGTTTGCCCCGCGTTTAATGGCGGTTCAAATTGATGAAGCAGGTGGCGCGATGCTTCGACATAAAATCGAAAATTTAGGCATTCATGTTCACACCAGCAAAAACACGCAACAAATCGTGGCAGGTGAGAAATGCGTCAACAAAATGTGTTTTGCTGACGGTCAAGAATTAGAAACGGATTTAATTTTATTTTCAGTTGGAATTCGTCCGCGTGACGAATTGGCGCGTAGTGCAGGTTTAGCGATGGGCGCACGCGGCGGAATTGAAATTAACAACCAATGCAAAACGTCTGACCCAAACATTTATGCGATTGGTGAATGTGCGCTTTGGAACGGCATGATTTATGGCTTAGTTGCACCAGGTTATGCAATGGCACGCGCAGTTATCTCTGATTTAGCAGGCGAAGAAGCTAATTTCACTGGCGCGGATATGAGTACGAAACTCAAATTGATGGGGGTTGACGTGGCGAGTATCGGCGATGCACATGCCAAATCTCAAGGTGCATTGGTCTACACTTATCAAAATGGTTCAGATGAAATTTACAAACGCCTTGTAGTTAGTTCCGATAAAAAACAATTGCTCGGTGCGGTATTAGTCGGCGATGCGTCAGGTTATGGCACATTGTTACAATACTATTTAAACGCGATTGAATTACCCGAAAATCCCGATTCGCTCATTTTGCCGCATCGTTCTGATGAATCGGTTGGTTTAGGTGTCGATGCTCTGCCAAATTCGGCGCAAATTTGTTCATGTTTTAATGTCACAAAAGGCGATATTTGCGACGCAATTGAAGCAGGCTGTAAAACCGTCGATGATTTAAAAGGCTCAACAAAAGCGGCAACAGGCTGTGGCGGTTGCGGTGCATTATTGAAATCTGTTTTAAATTCTGAACTTACCAAACAAGGCTACGAAGTCAACACTGATTTATGTGAACATTTCGCACACACGCGGCAAGAATTGTTTGATTTGATTCGCGTTGAAGAAATTAAAACCTTTGCAGATTTGATTGAAAAACACGGCAAAGGATTAGGTTGCGACGTTTGCAAACCAACGGTTGGTAATATGCTTGCCTCGCAATGGAATGAACACGTTTTAGAAAAATCTCACGTCAGTTTGCAAGACACCAACGACAACTTTTTAGCGAATATGCAAAAAGACGGCACATATTCGGTCGTGCCACGCATCACAGGCGGCGAAATCAATCCCGATATGTTGATTGCACTCGGACAAGTCGGCAAAAAATACAATCTTTACACCAAAATCACAGGCGGTCAGCGTGTCGATTTATTTGGCGCACGAGTAGACGAATTGCCACACATTTGGAAAGAGTTAATCGATGCAGGTTTTGAATCGGGTCACGCTTATGGCAAATCGCTTCGGACTGTGAAATCGTGCGTTGGCAGCACTTGGTGTCGTTTTGGTGTAGATGACAGCGTCGGTTTAGCCATTGAACTTGAAAATCGTTACAAAGGTTTACGTTCGCCACACAAAATTAAATTTGCCGTTTCAGGTTGTACCCGCGAATGTGCCGAAGCGCAA
>JBASLW010000152.1:0-15096 GCA_049656545.1 Methylococcaceae bacterium | reverse complement strand
CTCAACACTGCCAGTGTTGCGCTCTACCAATTGAGCTATAGCCCCGTATTGAAACGCGCATTCTACAGGTTTTCAGTTTAATGTCCAGCTTAAATTTTAATTTTGTGTTGACTAAAATTTTTTTTTTATTGTTTTGCAAACAGATGAGCATCTAATTTAACAATTCAAACATACTTTATTTCGCCCTGTTTCTTTTGCTTTATATAATGCTTGGTCTGCTAGATTGAGCAATACATCAACGTTATCCTCTTTTGAACTTAATGATGCCGCACCAATCGACACGGTGAAATGTAAGGGTAATCCGTTTTCTAATGGAATTTTTGTGTGTTCAATAGCCTCTCGTAATCTTTCAGCAGCTTCCATCGCTTTTGTCGCGTTAGTTTCAGGCAAAAGTATTGCGAATTCTTCGCCGCCTAATCGACCAATTTGATCTATTTCGCGGAGTGTTTTTTGAGAAACGATGGCTAATTTTTTAAGTACGACATCGCCAACTTTATGACCATAGCTGTCGTTAATTTTTTTGAAAAAATCGACATCCATCATAAGAACAGATATAGGATTGTCATAGCGTATTGAACGGTTTAATTCTAATTCAGCTTGTGCCATGAAATGACGGCGATTGCTAATGCCAGTTAAATAATCAGTATGCGCTTGTTTTTCTAATTCAAGTTGTAGGCATTTGCGATCTGTAATGTCTGTATTTGTACCAAGCATGCGTATTGGATTGCCTTGATTATCACGAAAAACTTTAGCAACCGCTTTAATGTGACGAATTTCACCATTAGGACAACATACTCGAAATTCAGTATCGAATGATTTTTCTCCAGACAATGCTGCTTCGACTGCGCGATCTCCGTGTTCAAGGTCGTCTGGATGTAAAGATTGTCGCCAAGCTTCTTCTGTACCAGAAAAATCTTCACGTCGAATACGATAAAGTGCGTACATTGAATCATCCCAAATCAATTCCTGAGTCTGTAGATTCCAATCCCAAATGCCTACACCGTTATAGAGTGAAGCTAACGACAATCTCTCTTCATTATCTTGCAATTCTTTTTCAATTTTGAGGCGTTCGGCTTGCAGTGCAGTGATTATAAAGCCAGTCAAAACAGTAGTTGCCATGTAAGCCCATAATATAAATAAGCTGAGGCGAATATCAGATAAAATAAATCCGCCTTTTCCTGTAGCAGTACCCCAAGCCGCTACGGATGAAAAACCAAGTCCAGCCAATGCAGCTCCTGTATTACCAAACCGTAAACCAGACCAAGTGAGTAAAGGAATGGTTAGAAATGCAAGCGGGAGTGTATTTCCTTTATTTTCGTAATTTTGAACTAACGTGAACCATGCAATCGTTGAGGCTAAAATTGCCCATAAAAGTAGTTCTCTACGAACGCGATTTAGATGACGTAAATTGTCCCAATTTAATGTCATTAAAAACGGGGCGGCAAGCAGTACACCGATGGTATCGCCTAACCACCAAGATAACGTAGCAAAACTCAGATCGTTGATTGCGATTTCACCAGCAAGATAAAGGTTAGTCACACCGCCTAGAGCAGAAATTGTCATACCTAAAGCGGCTGCTAAAACTAATAAGCCAACATCTTTCTGACGATCAAAATTAGAATGAAAACCAAAACGATTGAGTAAATTTACGGAGAGAAGTGGAGCAAGTGTATTTCCTAGCGCAATTGTCGAGGCAAGTAACCAAGAAGAACCTGTAAATAAATTAACTGAAAATGCACCTATATAAATGCCTAACCAAACAGGTTTTCCCCATCTACTTAATGCAGCAACGGCAATACCTGTCGGAAGCCAAATAAGCGTGATATGAGTACCTACGAAAGGTAACTTTAATCCCAACCATCCTGCAACAAAATAAGTAAACGATAGGAGAAAAATAATCGAACAATGAAAAAACATTGTGACATTAACTCTTGTTCAAGAGTTTATGTTCTGAAACAGCGCACATGGAAAATATGCGCTGAATCGAATTCAAATTTAAACCTTTGCCGCGTCAATAATTTTATTGAACGAATCAATATGTGCTTTACCTGTTTGAACTAAATTCATACCAATTTCAATAAGTAATTGGCATAACGCTGAATTTTTATAAACTTGCATTCCTAAATAACCCACCGCTGGAACCGCTACAACTGCACCGATAAGACCACCTAAACCGAAAAGTGACAAGAATTTAATTAGCATCACAATTGCATCTAAAGGCAATAAAATCATGGCAAATGTGTAAGCCAACACCATAAATGTGAATAAAACAAAAACTGCAAATTGAAACAATCGAATTAAAGCGACGTTAAGTTTAACTTTGTTCATGAATCTTTTTCCTAAAATTGATTTTTTATTTTTGTATGAAAAGCCACGAAATAACAGCGGCTCATGTGACAAGTTTAATTCATTTCACTTTCAAATGGTACAACGCAGAAATATCGCAATCACCAAAACCCTTTGCAATTAAATCTTCGTAATCTAATCGCGTTTGTGTTGTGAGTGGTAAAGAAATATCTAATTTTTTTCCCATTTTTTCGCAAATTGCTAAATCTTTATGGTGTAAAACGACTTTGAAACCTGCTGGATAATCACCTTTTGTCATGGTTACTCCACGATTTTGTAAAAACCAATTTCCTGACGCGCCATTTGAAATGACATCAATAATTTTATCCATCGGTAAATTTTGGGCTTTAGCAAATCCCAATGCTTCTGTAACAGCTTGGTTGATGCCTGCGCCCATAATTTGATTGACTGCTTTTGTTGCTTGACCTGTTCCCGTTTCGCCAATATGTACAATGCGTGTTGCCATAGAGTCTAAAATTGGACGAACTTTTTCTAAAACAGCTGAATCACCGCCAATCATCATTGCCAATGTACCGTTTTTTGCTCCTTCGACTCCGCCTGAAACAGGCGCATCTAAAAAATCAACCTCATACACGGCTAAAATAGCGGCCGCTTGCTTTGCAGTATTGCTGCTAACAGTAGACATATCAACGACAACTGTCTTTGGGCGAATCGTTTTTGTAAGTGCATTAACAACACTTAATAAATCTTCATCGCGTGATACACAAATAAAAATAACATCGACGTTTTTCGCTAATTCTTCAGGTGATAGCGCGATTTGAACAGCAAAATTTTGTGCAAAAACGCGAGATTTCTCTGTTGTTCGATTGTAAATAGTGCTTAAAAACTTTGCATTGGCTAAATTTTTTGCCATACCTTGTCCCATTGCGCCTAAACCTATCATACCTACTTTTAACATAAATTTTTCTCCTCTTAAAAATTAACACTTTACAAAATTCTTACCGACAATAGCACTGAATTTAGTTACAATCGACGAAAATAAAAGAACGATAATGTCGTTTAATCTTAAATAAATACACACTTTTAACTTTAACAAAATAGAGAATTTTCATGTCTACAATTAAAACTTATGAAGGAAATTTTGCAGCACAAGGTGGCAAATTTTGCATTGTGTCATCACGTTTCAACAGCTTTATTGTTGAGCAATTAGAAAATGGAGCAATAGATGCTCTTGTTCGTCACGGTGCAAACAAAGATGATTTAAATTTGGTAAAAGTACCTGGTGCATTTGAACTGCCAATGGTTGTACAACGTATTGCTGCAAGTAAAAAATACGATGCTATTATTGCTTTAGGTGCTGTTATTCGTGGTGGTACGCCACATTTTGATTATGTAGCGGGGGAATGTGTAAAAGGTTTGTCGCATATTGCCTTGCAATATGATGTGCCTGTTGTTTTCGGTGTTTTAACTGTCGATAGTATTGAACAAGCCATTGAACGTGCTGGCACAAAAGCAGGTAATAAAGGTGCTGAAGCCGCGTTATCCGCGATTGAAATGGTAAGTTTGTTCAAAAATTTGGAATTATCATGAGTAATCCAAAAACAAATGCCCGAAAAGCAGCTGTTCAGGCAATTTATCAATGGCAAATTACAGGGCAAAATTTAAATTTAATTGAACAGTATTTTATTGATGAACAGTTTTTTGTAGAGGGCGAAGAGATTCAACGTGCCTATTTTTCAGAAATTTTTCATGGTGTGCCACAAAACTTAATTGCAATTGATGAATTATTAAGTGGATTTGTTGACCGAGAAGTCGATGCAGTTGATCCTGTTGAACGTGCTGTTTTACGTTTAGCTACTTACGAATTACTTCACGCGGAAGATACGCCTTACAAGGTTATTATCAATGAAGCTATCAATTTAGCTAAAGATTTCGGAGCAGATGGTAGCCACCGTTATGTAAATGGTATTCTGGACAAAGTTGCTCAAAAACAGCGTCCTGATGAAATCAAAGCTAAAACTAAAAAAACACTGGCTGATAGTTAATTTTGCAGGTTTTTTGATGTTTTAGTCACGGTGTATTGTTTTTTTACAATGCGCCGTTTTTTATTTTGGAGGTTTTATGAAAAAATTTTTATCGTTGTTATTACTTTTACCTGCAACCAGTTTTGCTACGCCACAAGTTGTTGAACATACGCTTGCTAATGGTTTGAAAATTCTTGTTCAAGAAAATCACCGTTCACCCGTTGTCGTATCACAAGTTTGGTACAAAGTGGGCGCAAGTTATGAACCGAATGGCATTACAGGCATTTCGCACATGCTCGAACACATGATGTTCAAAGGCACGGATAAACACGCACCTGGTGAGTTTTCACGCATCATTGCTGAAAATGGCGGTGAGGAAAATGCGTTCACAGGCTACGATTACACTGCGTATTTTCAAACGATGGCAGCTGAAAAATTGTCTGTGAGTTTTGAACTTGAAGCTGACAGAATGCGCCATTTACGGATTTTGCCTGAAGAACTTAAAAAAGAACTCGAAGTTGTCACCGAAGAACGCCGAATGCGAACGGAAGATAATCCACAGGCAAAAATGGCAGAACAATTTGCCGCAATGGCGCACACGAGCAGCCCCTATAAAAATCCAATTATTGGTTGGGCGACAGATATTGCCGCTTACACCGCACCCGATTTGCAAGCGTGGTATTCACGTTGGTATGCGCCTAATAATGCAACGCTCGTTGTCGTAGGTGATGTGAAAACTGCCGAGGTTTTTGCGCTCGCTGAAAAACATTTTGGGGAATTACAACCGAGTGAACTCGTGCCGCTTAAACCGCAAATTGAAGCTCCGCAAATTGGTACACGAAAAATGACGGTAAAAGTGCCTGCAAAGTTGCCTTCAGTCGTTTTGGGTTATCACGTTCCGAGTTTGAAAACTGCAAAAAATGAGTACGAAGCCTACGCACTTGAAGTTTTAGCAGGTGTTTTAGATGGTGGCAGTAGTGCGCGTTTGAGCAGTTCTTTAATTCGTGGCAAACAAATCGCTGTTGAGGCAAATGCGGGCTATAACTTAACATCACGATTAGATGATTTATTTGAACTTGAAGCCACGCCAGCGCAAGGAAAAACGGTTCAAGATGTTGAAGCGGCGTTAAAAGCTGAAATTGTAAAATTGCAAACCAAACTTGTTGAACCTGCTGAATTAGAACGCATTAAAGCGCAAGTTTTAGCGAGCGAAGTGTATCAACGTGATTCAAATTTTTATCAAGCGATGCAACTTGGAATGCTTGAAACGGTAGGTTTAGGTTGGCAAAAAGAGGGCGAATATGTTGAAAAAATCAATCAAGTTACGCCTGAGCAAGTGAAAGAAGTCGCGCAAAAATATCTGATTGATGACCATTTAAATGTGGCGTATTTAGAGCCGCAAAAAATGGAATCCTCTATAAAAAATACAAATTTGATTGGTGCAATGCGGCATACAAAATAAAAAAGTCGTTTGATTTTGATTTAAATGTCAAATTTTCAAAAATCAAAAATTACCTTTAATAAACTAATTTTATTTACCGTTATTACGCAAAAACTGGTAGATTCAACACGTTTTCAACCTGAATAGAGATGACTATGAATCAAGCTCAAATTGACGAAGTTAAAAATTATTTAATGAATTTGCAAAACCATATTTGTAGCGAATTAGAAAGCCAAGAACCTACTGCACGTTTTATTGAAGAAAAATGGGAACGCCCCGAAGGTGGTGGCGGACAAACGCGCGTGTTGGCAGATGGTGATATTTTTGAACAAGGTGGCGTGAATTTTTCACACGTTTCAGGATTTAATTTACCTGCATCAGCAACCGCGAGTCGTCCTGAATTAGCTAATCGACAATTTGAAGCAATGGGCGTTTCACTGGTTATTCATCCACGAAATCCTTACGTTCCAACATCACACGCAAATGTTCGTTTATTTATCGCTAAAAAAGAAGGTGAACCAACAATTTGGTGGTTTGGTGGCGGATTTGATTTAACGCCGTTTTATCCATTCAAAGAAGATGTGATTTTTTGGCATGAAACCGCAAAAGCCGCGTGTGACTCATTTGGCGCAGATGTTTATCCAAAATATAAAAAATGGTGTGATGAGTATTTCTTTTTGAAACATCGAGACGAAACACGCGGCGTGGGTGGTTTATTTTTTGATGATTTAAATGAAGGTAATTTTGAAGACTGTTTTGCCTTTTTGCAAAGCGTTGGAAATGCGTATATTCAGGCTTATTTACCGATTGTTCAAAAACGCAAAGATATGCCTTACGGCGAGCGTGAACGGAATTTTCAATTGTATCGTCGTGGGCGTTACGTTGAATTTAATTTAATTTATGACAGAGGCACAATTTTTGGTTTGCAATCAGGTGGCAGAACTGAATCAATTTTGATGTCGTTGCCGCCGATTGTGAATTGGAAATACAACTGGCAACCCGAAGCGGGAACACCTGAAGCGGAATTATATGAAACGTATTTGAAACCTCAGGATTGGTTGAAATAAGCGGCATTTTATTTTTATGAAATTCAAAATTGTCCATTTTGCTAAAAATCATGGATGATTTTTAGCGTTGGAAAAATGGCATGACAATTGAAATTTTGAGTAGCGTTTTAGGCTGGGCAACTATCATTAACTTGAGCATCGTGACGGTATGGTTTTTGGTGTTCACGTTTTATCATGATGCGGTGTTTCGATTGCATAGCAAATGGTTTAAGTTGTCGGAAGAAAAATTCGACACCATTCACTATGCAGGGATGGCTTTTTATAAAGTGGCGACGTATTTGTTTAATCTCGCGCCATATCTAGCAATTAAGATTGTGATTTAGCAGCAATGGCTTCGGCGGCACGCACAACGTTGTTTGCCATCCGTTCAGAAGCCGCATCAATTAAACGACCATCTAAAGCTGCTGCGCCTTTGCCTTGTGCGGCAGCTTCTTTGAGAGCTTCTAAAATACGTTTTGCTTTGTTCACTTCTGCTTCAGGTGGCGTGAAAACGTCGTTAGCTAACGCAATTTGTGATGGATGAATTGCCCATTTTCCTTCGCAACCCAACGCCGCTGCACGTTTTGCACCTAAAATGTAACCATCTGGGTCTTTAATATCCCCAAATGGACCATCAATTGGACGCAAACCATAAGCGCGGCAAGCAACAATCATTCTGCTCAAAGCAAAATGCCATTGATCACCAGGATAATCAGGATTCAAACCACCGATATTTACCGTTCTTGCGCGATTACTCGCCGCATAATCAGCAACACCAAAATGTAACGCTTCTAAACGTCCGCCGATTGCACCTTGTTTTGCAATGTCTTCGACATTTGCCATCCCTAACGCAGTTTCAATTAACGCTTCAATGCCGATTTTGTTTTTCAAACCTTGTTGCATTTCGAGCTGATTCAACATCGATTCAACCATATAAACGTCAGAATACACGCCGACTTTTGGAATCAAAATAGTATCGATTTTACTGCCTGCTTGTTCAACTAAATCGACAACGTCACGCACCATATATTGCGTGTCTAACCCGTTGATACGCACAGAAACCGTAATCCCGTGACCTGCCCAATCTAAATCGTTAATCGCTTCAATGACATTTTTCCGCGCTGTTAATTTATCGTCTGGCGCAACGGCATCTTCTAAATCCAAAAAAACAACGTCAACGCCGCTTTTAAGGGCTTTTTCAAAAAATTCTGGACTTGTTCCTGGTAAGGCTAATTCACAGCGTTGAACACGTTGAACATTCGCTGTATATAAAGTATGACTCATTGCGTTTTTTCCTTTGGAATAAAAATAAAAAATCCAGTCTTCAAACTGGAATGTTGTTGAAATTAAAACTTTGTCATTCTACTTTTGAAGTTCGCAAAGTCAATTCTAAACACACAGTTAGCGTGTCAACTGTTGCTGATTAAAGGTCGCTATGTCATGATTGCGCGTTTTTTAACCCTCAACCAATTAAGAGAGAAAATCATGGCTGGTCGTAACCACCTTTATATCCCAGGACCTACAAACGTACCGAACGAAGTTTTAAATGCAATGCACGTTCCAATGGAAGATCACCGTTCACCTGCGTTTCCAAAATTATTCGCCCCGTTGTTAGAAGATTTGAAAAAAGTTTTCGGTACAACGACAGGTCAAGCATTTATTTTTCCTGCAACAGGTACAGCAGGTTGGGAAGTCGCTTTTACAAACGTTTTAAATCAAGGCGATAAAGTGTTGATTTATCGTTTTGGACAATTCGCGCATTTGTGGGCGAACATGGCAACACGTTTAGGTTTTCAAGTCGAATTGCACGAAGAACCTTGGGGTACAGGTGTTCCATTAGATAAATTAGAAGCGCGTTTAAAAGAAGATACCAATCACGAAATCAAAGCCGTTTTAATTACGCATAATGAAACATCAACAGGTGTCACATCTGATATTGCAGGCGTTCGTAAAGCGATGGATGCAGCTAATCATCCTGCTTTCATGTTTGTTGACGGTGTAAGTTCAGTTGCCAGCATTGAGTTCAAAATGGACGAATGGGGCGTTGACGCGATTATCAGCGGTTCACAAAAAGGTTTCATGTTGCCAGCAGGCGGCGCATTTTTAGGTTTCAGTGCGAAAGCGTTGAAAGCGGCAGAAACCTCAACTTTCCCACGTTGTTTCTTGGATTTAAAAGACCAAATTACCAACAACGCAACAGGCTACACACCTTACACACCAAACTTGCCAATTTTGTACGGTTTGCGTAAATCATTAGATTTATTGTTTGCTGAAGGTTTGGACAATGTTTATGCACGTCATTTCCGTTTAGGCGAAGGTGTACGTCGTGCGGTTGCGGCTTGGGGTTTAACGACTTGCGCTCAAGACGGTTTCCATTCAAATACCGTAACCGCCGTTGTTGTTCCAGCAGATAAAGATGCGCGTGATGTAATTAGCACGGCATTTAATCGTTACAACATTTCACTCGGCGGCGGTTTGTCAGAGGTCATGGGCAAAGTGTTCCGTATCGGTCACATGGGCGATATGAATGACGTTTCAATGCTTGGCGCAATTGCAGGGGCTGAAATGGCAATGTTAGATTGCGGTTTCGACATCAAAGCAGGTAGCGGTGTTGGTGCGGCAATTGAGTATTACCGTTCAACAGCGGCGAAGTAAATTTTAAAAAAATCAAATTCCAAAGCTCAAAGTGCAAGGTTTAACAACTTTGCAATTTGAGCTTTCTTTAATTTCAATCTTGGAAAATTCAAAATGACCGAAAAATATAATGCGCCGATTGCTGTCGATGTGGTTGAAGGAAAAACGTATGGTTGGTGCAGTTGTGGTTTAAGTGGTGAAATGCCACTTTGTGACGGTACACATAAAACAGCCGAAACCGATAAACGCTCATTAAAATTTGTTCCAGAAGAAACAAAAACCGTTTATTTGTGTGCGTGTGGTCAAACACAAAATGCTCCTTATTGTGACGGTAGTCATTCAAAAGCGGTTTAAAAATGGCAATCGAAATTGAATGTAAATTTTTACTCGCAAATGAAAAATGGCGTGAAAATGTCAGCAATTCTGTTATTTACAAACAAGGTTATTTAAGTTCACAACCAACAAATTCAATCCGAGTGCGAATCAGTGATAAGCAAGCGTGGCTCAATATCAAAAGTGCAACGATTGGTACACAACGCGCTGAATATGAATATGAAATTCCACTTTCTGACGCGCAAGAAATTTTGATGAATTTATGTTTAAAACCTGTGATTGAAAAAACACGCCATTTCGTGACGCATGAAAATCATTTATGGGAAATCGATGAATTCGATGGCGAAAATGCAGGCTTAATTGTCGCTGAAATTGAACTAAATTCAGTCGATGAAATTTTTGAAAAACCTGAATGGATTGGCGAAGAAGTGACGCAAGATATTCGTTATTACAATAATAATTTGGCGCGTGAACCGTATTCGCAGTGGCGTGATGATTTAAAACTTTAGGAGTTTTCATGAAAAAAAAATCTTGGTTAATCGCGGCATTATTAACCTTCAACAGTTTGATTTCGTTTGCTGAAGAATCGCCCGTTAAACAATTGAAAACCTTTTTGAGTTCAGCGAAAACGATTACCGCAAATTTTAAACAGGTTTTAATCAACGAAGCTGGCGACCCATTTCAAAGCAGTTCAGGTTTATTTTATTTGCAGCGTCCTGGAAAATTTCGTTGGGATTATACGAAACCGTTTCAACAACAAATCATTTCTACGTCGGGCAAAGTTTGGTTTTACGATGCAGATTTGGAACAAGTCACGATTAAAAAATTGGATGAGTCGGTTGGCTCGACTCCTGCTTTATTATTGAGTGGTGACGTACCGCTTGAAGATAATTACACGATTGAACAACAAGGTTCAGAAGGTTCGATGATTTGGGTCAAACTCATACCGAAAGGTCAAGACAGTACATTCAAGTATGTATTGATTGGACTTGAAAAAGGCGTTTTGAGCGGAATGCAATTGAATGACAATTTTGGACAATTAACGCGAATCTATTTCTCAAATTTGAAAGTGAATCAGCCTGTCGAAGCGAATTTGTTTGAATTTAATGTGCCAAAAGGCGCAGATGTTTTTTCTGAATAGAACGTGATTTGTTGTAATGTTGTTTTTTTCTAACAAGTTGTAATATATTTTCACTTATGAGCTTTACTTGTTGATAAACAAAGAAATCTAAGGGCTTTCAACACAATTTAAAAACTTGTAAGGAAAGCGATTTACTGGTATTATCGCCGCCGTGAAATAGATTTTGTTGTATAAAAACAAAATTTCAAATAATTAACCCACCGCAATTTATTGAGGATTCAACCATGACAAAAACTAAATTAACGTTAGGCGTAACAACTGCATTAGTGGCTTTTGCTGCAGCAACTGTTGCTCCAGAAGCGGCTGCACACGCAGCAAAAAAAGCTCACAAACATGCTAAAAAAGCAGCTTACACAACAACTGAAACACATTCTTCTTCATTTTCACATTCAAACAGCAGCAACGCAAAAGTTGACGCTTTAGAATCACAATTGCAAGCAATGCAATCTGAAATTCGTAATTTGAGAGCGGCTCAAGGTCGTCCAACTATCGACCCAGATACAGCGAAAGTTCAAGAGTTAGACCAATGGATGAATTCTGTAAAACAC
Organism: Methylococcaceae bacterium; assembly: GCA_049656545.1. Taxonomy (GTDB): domain Bacteria; phylum Pseudomonadota; class Gammaproteobacteria; order Methylococcales; family Methylomonadaceae; genus UBA10906. Next base: position 3,622 of record JBASLW010000152.1, on the reverse strand, counting down.
GAAGGTCATTCTGGTAAAGGCGCGAAAGACAACATGGTATTCTTCCGTGGTGGTTATTCAAGAATGTTAAATGAAGGTCGTGGTGGACTTCAAGAAGCTGCTGGCGCGACAGTACCAGGGGACTTCTTAGTTGGCGCAAGTGGTATTACTAAAGATGCTTGGTATTTCGGTGCAGGTTTTGATTTCAGCTTGAACGACAATTTGTTCGGTATGATGCACGGTACAGAAGTGTTGGCTGAATTATTGGTCGATTACAAAGAGTTCACCAATAATGGTTCTACTAATGTCCTAACTGGTCAAAACGTTACAACTAACCAATTAACAGTTGCGGCATCACCAAAAATTAAATTTTTGAAAGGCAGTGCATTCCGTCCTTGGTTAATTCCAGCTGGTTTTGAAATCAACGTTATTAGCCCGCCATCAGGTGCCGTTACTGTATTAAACCCTGGCATGATGTTCGGTGCTGGTGCTGACTACAAAATTTGGCAAAACGTTTATGCAGGTGCCGATGTTCGTTACCATTACTCTGCAGATGATGTTGATGGGATTGATACAGACGGCATCACAGCAGGTGGTTACATCGGTTTAGGTTTCTAATTTTTAGAAAATCTAATTCTGAACAAAAAAGAGAGCTTTTTAGCTCTCTTTTTTTATGCTTGAAATTTTACAAACGGCTTTTCACTAAATCGTAAATTTCTTGGCTGGCGATTTCTGCGCCATTCAAAATATCCGTTAATTCCGTTAATTTTGCTTCGGCAAAATCTCTGTCTTTCAAACTTGCTGCGTTAATATATACATTTAATGCCGCGCTTTTTAATGCTGCATAACCTGACATAACGGCAACACCTGCGTCGCTAATCACCGCAGAACTGCCTTTTTCCGCCGCAATGCGACTTAATGTAATGATTTCAGCACACGCTTTAGCACACGCTAACGGCACATCAGTTGCGTCTTTTAAAACAATTTGAATCGCAGCACTTCGCGCCAATTTTTCGTCATCGGTTTCTTTTGGTAACCCATAAGTTGCCATTAAACGATTAAAAACATCAACATCTGCTTTAATCATATTTGTAAAATTTTCGCGCAATGTTTCAGATTTTTCTAATAATGCCTGCATTTCTGTTTCGACTTCAGCGTATTTTGGTTTTCCAATCGTTAAATTACACACCATGCTTGTCAAAGCAGCGGCTTGTGCGCCCATTAACGCGGCAGCACTGCCGCCACCTGGAGTTGCAGATTTACTTGCTAATGTATCGAGATAATTTTGTAATGAATTGTCTTTAATTTCGGTCATTTTTTTTAGATATTAAAAAGTTGAAAAATCTACGAATCACAAAACTGCATCGAGTTTTGCTATCATTCAAGGCAACATTATCGCAGAATCACATTTATGACCATTCCAAAAATTGCAATTTTCACTGACGATGCTGGCTGGCACGGCAAACAATTACAACAAGCATTTACATTATTAGGTTATGACAGCGTTTTTTTGTCGTTAACAGAATGCCAATTTAATCTTGAAAATCAAAAACTTCCAATTTTTATTCCTGAATTTGAAACAGAATTACCAATTGCAGCATTTGTACGCGGTGTGCCTGGTGGTTCGCTGGAAGAAGTGATTTTATATTTGGATTTTTTGCACGCGCTGAAAATTTTAGGCATTCCTGTTTATAACGATGCGGCAGCAATTGAACGTAGCGTTGACAAAGCCATGACCAGTTTTTTGTTACATAAAGCAGGTTTGAAAACGCCTGCAACGTGGGTTTTGCGTGATAGAAATGCAGCGTTGGCGTTGGCAAAAAACGAACTTTCAAATGGTAATTTTATAATTAGCAAACCGCTTTTTGGTTCGCAAGGTGAAGGCATTCGACGCATTGAAAAAATGACGGATTTACCTTGGATGACTAGCAGCAACGGCGTTTATTATTTACAGCGATTTATCAAATCCGCAGGCGAAGGTTTTTCAGATTATCGCGTTTTTGTCATTAACGGCGAAGTTGTCGCAACCATGCGACGACGCGGAAAATCGTGGCTGAATAATGTCGCCAAAGGCGCAAGTTGTGAATGTGTAAATCCCTCGTCTGAAATGATTAACTTAGCCATTCAATCCACAAATTTATTGCAAATGGCTTATGCGGGCGTCGATATTCTCGAAGATGAAAATGGTTTGTTAAACGTGATTGAAATTAACAGCGTTCCAGCATGGAAAGGTTTGGAAAGTGTTTGTGATGTATCAATTGCCCAATTATTGGCGCGTGATGTGATTTTCAAAATTTCAGCGTTATAGCTTGTATAATTCAAGGAAATCTTTTTTAAACAAAAAAACTAGAGAGTGTTATGGCATTGTATTGTGGAATTGTAGGCTTACCGAACGTTGGAAAATCGACTTTATTTAACGCGCTGACAAAAGCGAAAATTGCAGCAGAAAATTATCCTTTTTGCACAATTGACCCAAATGTAGGCGTTGTACCCGTTCCAGATAAACGCCTTAATGCGTTATCGGAAATTGTTAATCCAGAACGTATTTTGCCTACCACCATTGAGTTTGTAGATATTGCAGGACTAGTTGCTGGCGCGTCAAAAGGTGAGGGGTTAGGCAATAAATTTTTAGCCAACATCCGCGAAAATGACGCAATTGCTCATGTTGTACGTTGTTTTGAAGATGATAATGTTATTCACGTTGCAGGAAAAATTGACCCACTTGCTGACATTGAAGTGATTAACACAGAATTGGCATTGGCAGATATGGCTTCAGTTGAAAAAGCGTTGCTTAAATCAACCAAAATCGCCCGCACTGGTAACAAAGACGAACAAGCCAAAAAAGACGTTTTAGAACGAATTTTTAAACAATTAGATGCAGGTGAACCCGCTCGTACATTAGGTTTAGATGATGATGAGAAAGCATTAGTAAAAGATTTATGTTTAATCACATTAAAACCGACGATGTACATTGCAAATGTGCAAGATGATGGTTTTGAAAATAATCCATTACTCGACAAAGTGCGTGCTTTTGCCGAAAAAGAAGGCGCACGAGTTGTCCCCATTTGTGCGGCAATTGAAGCTGAAATTTCGCAATTAGATGACGACGAAAAACAAGAATTTTTAGACGATTTAGGCATGGAAGAAGCGGGGTTAGACCGTGTCATTCGTGCGGGGTATGAATTATTACAATTACAAACCTATTTCACTGCAGGCGTAAAAGAGGTTCGCGCGTGGACAATTCCAGTCGGTGCAACCGCGCCACAAGCGGCGGGTGTCATTCACAGTGATTTTGAACGGGGTTTTATTCGAGCAGAAGTAATTTCATATCAAGATTTTGTTACCTATAAAGGCGAACAAGGCGCGAAAGATGCTGGAAAATGGCGTTTAGAAGGCAAAGATTACATTGTGAAAGATGGTGATGTGGTGCATTTTAGATTTAATGTTTAATTCTGAGATGTTAGTCACAGTTTGAATATACGAAAGACGTTAGAATCAAAACCGTAGAGTTGCATAACCATTTATCAATAGGTGATCAAAATGTCTGACAAAAAACAAAAAAATAACGATTTCAAAAATACTAAGAATCGTGACGATAATCTTGAAAATAATCAGGATAAAAGTGGTAAGTACGATAATGAAG
>JBASLW010000151.1:0-9056 GCA_049656545.1 Methylococcaceae bacterium | reverse complement strand
GCAAGAACAAAACTTTCAGGTCATGCTTATTGGTCATGGCTTAAATACAATTTTCAATACGATTGGTCACAACCCGTTTTGCGTGATTTCAATTTAGATGTAACAAAATTCTCCGAAGCAAGTTTACGTTTAGGTCGCGGCAAAGTGATTTACAACGATGAACGTGTCACTTCATCAGGAAAACAACAATTTGTGAATCGCTCAATCGTCAACGATATTTTTACCGTTGACCGACAACAAGGCGCACAACTGTACGGGCGTTTTTTTCCAAAAGATTGGTACGATTTTAGCTACGCATTAGGTGTTTTCACAGGTCAATGCGTAGGCGAACGCAACAATGATAACGACAAAATGATGTATTCCGCGCGTTTGCAATGGAATTTCTTAGGCGACGAATTGGCTTTTTCACAATCTGACGTGGAATTTCATGAAAAACCTGCCGCCAGTTTTGCTGTCGCAGGGATGACAAATACTAGCCGTTGCACTGCCTTTGAAACTGCAAGCGACAGTTGTCGTGCGTTACCTGGTTTTAAACTTGGCACAGCGGGGCAATATGCTGTTAATCAAGCGATGGAAGAATTTCGTTTTAAATGGCGCGGTTTTTCATTTCAACACGAATTGCATTTTAAAAATGTCGAAGATTTATTTATCGCCACCAATTTAGACGGCACGACTGATTTAATGGGCGGTTATGTACAAGCAGGTTACTTTCCGCACGATTTAATTCCACTTGTACCAAAACAATTAGAGTTTGCTATGCGTTACGCGGCAGTTGATCCCAATATCGACATTGATAACGACAGACAACAAGAATTTACTGGCGCGATGAACTGGTTTTTTTCAGGACATAACAATAAATTGACATTTGAAGTCAGCCATTTGACAGTTGAAGATTCGATTAAAAACATTGAAAAAAGCGAAGAACGCGCCCGTGTTCAGTGGGATATTTCGTTTTAATCTCACCAATACAAAACTTTAGGAGTACAGAATGTTTGAAAATATGAAATTAGGGACAAAACTGGTCAGCAGTTTTGTTGTAGTGTCGCTTATCGGATTGATTATTTCAATTATTGGTTTAATTGGAATGAGTAATATCGACAGCTATGTTGACAAACTTTACAGCAAAGATTTGTTAGGACTTTCATATATTAAAACCGCACAAAATGCGCGTCTTGATGTTGGAAGGCGTTGGCGCGATGTGTTAATTGCAAAAACACCTGAAGAAAAACAAAAATACTACAAACAATTAGAAACAAGCCTCAATGATTACGAGGATAATCTAAAAAAAGCAGGGGATTTGTTTTATACCGAAGACGGCAAACAATTAGTCAAAGAAATTATAAGTGTTAACACGGAATGGCGACGTTCAACATTAGCGATGGCACAACTTATTTTTGAACAAAATCTTATTGAACAAACACCAGAACTTCTTGAATTACGAAAAATACAAGAACCGAAAGGCAAAGAAATCGACAAGAGAATCGAAAAATTAAGTTCTCTAAAAGAAGAATTTGCGCTGAAAACGGTAACGGATTCTTCTGACGTTTATCAATTTAACTTAATTTTGATGTTGGTTTTGGTGTCACTTGGTTTTATTGTTAGCGTTGTAATTGCGATTTCATTTTCGCGTTGGATTATGCGTGAGTTAGGCGGCGAAATTAACGATGCGGTTAAACACGTTAGTCAAATTTCAGACGGGAATTTTTCAACGACGATTTCTTTACAGCCCCGCGATAACAAAAGTTTGCTTTATGCGTTAAAAAATTTACAACAAACCATTAACGGTTTTGTAACTGAGCAAACGTTGATTTCACAAAAACACGCTGACGGTTTTATTAGTCATAAAATGGCGGCGGATAAATTCAAAGGCACTTACGCCCAAATGGCGCGTGATATTAACCATTTAGTACAGTCACACATTGACGTAAAAATGCACGTTGTCGATGTGGTTTCGCAATATGCACGCGGCGATTTTTCAATCGATTTTGACAAATTACCAGGTGAAAAAGCAAAAATTACAATGGCTGTTGACAAAGTAAAAACCGCTTTATTAACCATCAATCGAGAAATTGAAACGATTGTTGCCGCCAGCGCACAAGGTGATTTTTCAAAACGGGCAAACGCTGATAATTTTGAATTCATGTTTAACAGTATGCTGACAAATTTGAATTCGTTAATGGAAACAACCGAAGGGGCATTTAATGACACGTTACGTTTATCAAATGCGCTTGCACAAGGTGATTTAACGCAACAAATTACAAACGATTATCCAATCGGTACATTTAATAATGTGAAAAATGCGTTAAATGGCACGGTGGAAAATTTAAAAGCATTGATTGGTGAAATTGTTGATTCAACCCAAACAATCAACACTGCTTCACAAGAAATTGCTGCTGGAAATAATGATTTATCGCACCGAACGGAACAACAAGCCGCAAGTTTAGAAGAAACCGCTGCGAGTATGCAGGAATTAACGTCAACCGTTCAAACGAATAGTGAAAATGCAAAATACGCCAATGAAATGGCGTTAGCATCATCAAATGTGGCGCGAAAAGGGGTTGCGGTTGTCAATCAAGTTGTTACGACAATGGAAGGTATTAACGAATCGTCGCGTAAAGTGGTTGATATTATTACTGTTATTGATGGCATTGCATTTCAAACCAACATTCTTGCATTGAACGCGGCGGTTGAAGCGGCAAGAGCAGGCGACCAAGGACGTGGTTTTGCCGTCGTCGCAACCGAAGTTCGCAGCCTAGCGCAACGTGCCGCCGCTGCCGCAGGTGAAATCAAAAATTTAATCAGTGATTCAGTCGAAAAAGTTGAAGATGGGACGCAATTAGTGTCGCGTGCTGGGAAAACAATGGAAGACATTGTGAACTCAATTGAAAATGTCAGCAAAACGATTAGTGCGATTACTTCTGCGTCTGTGGAACAAAATTCAGGTATTCAACAAGTTAATCAAGCGATTTCGGCAATGGATGATGTGACACAACAAAATGCCGCATTGGTTGAAGAAGCTGCCGCCGCTGCTGAAGCACTTGAAGACCAAGCGCGTAATTTGTCGATGACTGTCAGTAATTTTAAAATCGACGGCATAAAAATGGTTGCGCCTGTTAAAACCTATTCAAAACCTGCTGTAAAATCGGTTGCCAAAAAAGCAGTGGCAGCAACCAAAATTGAAGTCCCTGTCGCTGTTGAAACATCTGCGATTATTGATATTGATTTAGATGGCGCACTGAAAAAACACGCAGATTGGAAAGTAAAATTACGCACCGCAATTAACAATAAAGAAACACTCGATGCCGCGACGATTTCAAAAGACAATTGCTGTGATTTTGGAAAATGGTTGCATGATGAAGATTCACATCAAAAAATTGCGCATTTGCAAAGTTATCACGATTGCGTCACGCATCATGCCGCATTTCATCGCGCGGCGGGTAAAGTTGCTGAAGTTATCAACGCTAAAAAATACGATGAAGCAGACAAAATGTTGGGTAATAATTCTGATTTTGCCAATGCGTCAAGTTCTGTTGGTTCAATGATTATGCGATTGAAAAAAGATATTAAACCGCAACCCATTTTAACGCCTGCACCTACGCCAATTAAAACAATGCCAAAAGCGGCTGTTGTTGATTTATCAGACGAATGGGAAGAATTTTAAATCGTGAAAAACATTACAGCGATTTACCCAGGGACATTTGACCCGATTACAAATGGACATTTAGATTTAGTGATTCGTGCTTCACAGCTTTATGACAACGTGATTATTGCTGTGGCGGAAAATAAAACAAAAACGCCGCTTTTTTCACTTTCCGAACGTGTGGCGTTAGCGCGAGAAGTGACGACAGATTTTGAAAATGTTAGCGTGATTGGGTTTGATAATTTGCTTGTCGATTGCGCCAAACAAAATAACGCGCGTGTTATTTTACGCGGATTGCGAGCGGTTTCAGATTTTGAATATGAATTTCAATTAGCTGGAATGAATCGCCGTCTTGCTCCTGAATTAGAAACGGTATTTTTAACACCTGCTGAACAATATGAATTTATTTCATCTAGCATGATTCGAGAAATTGCACGTTTAAAGGGTGACGTATCGTGTTTTGTTTCTGAATGCGTTTATGAACAATTAGTCAAAAAATTTGCGGAGTAAAACATGGCATTAGCAATTGATATAGAACAATGCACGTCTTGTGGCGCGTGTGAGCCAATATGTCCAACAAAAGCCATTAGCCATAACGATAAAACATTTTCAATTGAAGTAAAAATGTGTGAAGAGTGCGATGGTTTTTATGAAGAAGCGCAATGCGTGTTGATTTGCCCCGAAGATTGTATTCACATTGCAAAATTGACCCCGCCCATTCCAACAGTAAAACGCGCGAAACTTTATCAGCAAGTGGTAAAATTACTTGATAAACCTGATGGCAAAATTTATTAACTTTTGAGGGAAAAAAATGGCTTTAATTATTGCCGAAGAATGTATTAACTGCGATGTTTGCGAACCTGAATGCCCAAATGGGGCGATTTCACAAGGTGAAGATATTTATGAAATCAATCCAAATTTATGCACTGAATGCGTCGGACATCATGATGTACCGCAATGTGTTGAAGTATGTCCTGTTGATTGCATAAGCAAAGACCCGAAACATGTTGAAAATAAAGAATCGTTATATGAAAAATATCTTCTTCTAATACGTTCATAGAACAGATACTAAACAATTCGTTAGCGGAATGAATCCGAATGCAATTGTAAAACTCGCGGTAAATTCGTCTTAAATTTACGGGGTTCGATTTTTGTCCAAAATGCAAATTATTGAGTGTTGAAGAGCATTACAGTGAGAAAAAAAGCCCCGCCAAATCGTCTGAAAGCGATGCAGGGGCTTTTTTATACAGAAAATCTAGGACTTAAACTGTAATTTGTGCAACCGCTGCTTTTGATAGCGGCGACAAACCTTCACCATCATGATTTTTCAAATGGTCAACAATCGCCTGACGCATTCTAATTTCCCATGAACGTGAAATGTGATTTGTCACACCTTCCGCAGCCAAGGTTTTATCTGGGTCTGCGTTGAAAAAATCTGAAATATCATTCGCCATTTTGACTAACCGCTCAATTTTCATACTCATTTTTTATTCTCCTAATTATTGCAACGCAGAATGCGTGAAAACGTAATCATTTTTCTGTTCAGCGGCGATATGGCAAGCAAAACATTCTTTTGATTTAGTTTCGTCAAACATGACTAAATTGCCGTCTTGCCATTTTCCAAATCCCCAACCGCCTGTTGATGCGTATTTTTTAGAATCTTTTACCATTGCTTCGGCGGCTTCAAATTCACCAGGCACAATTGCCGCCGCCCAATTTTTATGCGTCGATTCTTTCCATTTTACTTTGGCTAAAATACTGCCTTCTGCCCACGCACTGAATTTACCAGCGCGTGCGGATTCAATCGCGGTGTCATTGCCTAAAATGGCTCGCAACGTTTGTTTATCTGTGCGATGTGAAATTGACAATAAACGCCAATTTTTATAATCGCCTGCGGGTTGTTCAGCAAATACACTGACGGATAAACCGACTAAAACTGTAGCTAAAATTATTTTTTTCATTTTTCAAACCGTTCTGAATGACTGTAAATCACGCAAGTTTCATCTCGCGCAAAACCTATTAACGTTAAACCTGATTCTTGTGCCAACCGAATTGCCAACGCCGTCGGAGCTGAAATTGCCACCAAAATCGTTACGCCTACAGCGGTTGCTTTTTGCACCATTTCATAACTCGCCCGACTGGTGGTAATCATAAAACCTGCGCCAAAATCCGTGTCACGTTTTAACAACGCACCAATCAATTTATCCAACGCATTATGTCTTCCAACGTCTTCGCGCAATTCTACAATTCCATTTTCGGGCGAAACCCACGCAACCGCATGAATCGCACCTGTTAATTGATTGAGTTTTTGATGTTCTGACAAGTTTTGCAACGCAGTTGTAAGTTGTTTAGATGAAATTTTCAAATTACCTGTAACGGAACGAGTTGGTTTAATCGCTTGTTTCAACGTCGTCGCACCACACAAACCACAACCTGTGCGACCTGTGAGATTACGACCTTTATTTGATAAACCTTGAAAACGTACTTCGGGAATTTTGAGTTGAACTTCGATGCCGTTTGCGTGCTGATAAATTTTCGCCGATTCGATTTCTGACGCATTCGCAATAATGCCTTCGGTTAAACTAAAACCTAAGGCAAAATCTTCTAAATTCGTTGGTGTTGCCAGCATAACGACGTGTGAAACACCGTTATAAACCAAAACAACAGGTACTTCTTCAGCAACAAAATCTTCGATTGTTGAACATTCGCCATTTTTGAATCGTTCAACAGAAACGGGCTGGTAACTTGACCAGCCCATTTCCAAAATTGATGCTAACAATTCTTCGTTAGGCATGAGCCGCTTGCGCTAATAAATCAAGTTGGTTTTCAGAGAAAGCGCGATAACCTTCTTGCCAATCTGAATTTTTAGTCACTTTCGTAATTTGCACAGCAGTCACTTTATATTCAGGGCAGTTTGTCGCCCAGTCGCCACTGTCTGTAGTGATTACGTTTGCACCCGATTCAGGATGATGGAAAGTGGTATAAACAACGCCAGGTTGTACGCGATCTGTGATTAAAGCGTGCATGACTGTTTCACCAACGCGGCTTTTAATGCTGACTTTATCGCCTTCGTTAATTCCACGGTCTAGCGCGTCATGTGGATGAATTTCTAAAAGGTCTTCAGGATGCCACGCAACGTTATTTGTGCGGCGTGTTTGTGCGCCCACGTTGTAATGTGCCAAAATTCGACCTGTAGTCAAAATCAATGGGAACATCGGTGTGACTTTTTCAGCCGTAGGCACATATTCTGTCAACATGAATAAGCCTTTACCATTGTCACGCAAAAATTCTTCGGTGTGCATAATCGGCGTACCATCTGGCGTTTCGTCGTTGCAAGGCCATTGAATACTGGTCATTTCGTCAATTTTATCGTAACTCACGCCCGCAAAACTAGGTGTTAAACGTGCAATTTCATCCATGATTTCACCAGGATGCGCGTAATTCATTGGATAACCTAGCGCATTCGACAACATTTGCGTGACTTCCCAATCAGCATAACCAGCAAGTGGACGCATCACTTTACGAACAGGCGAAATACGACGTTCTGCGTTGGTAAATGTGCCATCTTTTTCCAAGAATGACGCACCAGGCAAGAAAACGTGAGCAAATTTCGCGGTTTCATTCAAGAAAATGTCTTGGACAATCACACATTCCATTGCCCGTAATGCCGCATGAACGTGCGTAATATCTGGGTCAGATTGCGCGATGTCTTCGCCTTCGATGTACATTCCCATGTAAGTGCCATCGAGTGCCGCATCAAACATATTTGGAATTCGCAAACCTGGGTTGGTGCTTAATGTTGCATTCCATTCACGTTCAAAAAGCGCGTGTGTTTCTGGGTCTGCAACGTGACGATAACCTGGTAATTCATGCGGGAATGAACCCATGTCGCACGAACCTTGAACGTTATTTTGTCCGCGTAATGGATTGACACCTACGCCATCACGTCCTAAATTGCCTGTCGCCATCGCTAAATTCGCAATGCCGATAACAGTTGTTGAGCCTTGACTGTGTTCGGTTACGCCTAAACCGTAATAAATCGCGCCATTTTTCGCAGTCGCATACAAACGTGCGGCGGCTCGCACTTCTGCTGCAGGAACGCCTGTTACTGATTCAGTATTTTCTGGTGAATGACGAACATCTGACACAAAAGTACGCCATTTATTGAACGAAGCCACGTCACAACGTGCATTGACAAATTCTTCATCAACTAAATTTTCGGTGATGATAACGTGTGCTAATGCTGTCACGATTGCAACGTTGGTACTTGGACGCAATTTCAAATGATGATTTGCTTGAACGTGTGGCGTTTTGACTAAAGCAATTTCGCGTGGATCAATCACGATTAACTTTGCACCTTGACGCAAACGTTTTTTCATCATCGAACCAAACACAGGATGACCATCGGTTGGATTTGCCCCCATCACAATAATCACGTCTGATTGCATTACTGAATCAAAATCTTGTGTGCCTGATGATTCGCCAAAGGTTTGTTTTAAACCGTAACCTGTTGGTGAATGGCAAACCCGCGCACAGGTATCAACGTTATTGTTGCCGAAAGCGGTACGAATCAATTTTTGAACCAAATAGGCTTCTTCATTTGTACAACGTGATGACGTGATACCGCCGACAGAATCTTTGCCGTATTTCGCTTGGATACGTTTCATTTCTGATGCCGCGTGAGCAATCGCTTCTTCCCAAGAAACTTCTTTCCAAGCATCTTGAATGCTGGCGCGAATCATCGGTTTAGTAATGCGGTCTTTGTGTGTTGCGTAACCGAATGCAAAACGTCCTTTTACGCATGAATGCCCGTGATTGGCTTTACCATCTTTATGCGGCACCATACGAATCACTTGCTCGCCTTTCATTTCAGCACGGAATGAACAACCTACACCACAATACGCACACGTTGTAATAATCGCGTGTTCAGGTTGACCGTTTTCGATAACTGAATTTTCCATCAATGTCGCAGTCGGACACGCTTGGACGCACGCGCCACAAGATACACATTCAGAACTTAAAAAATCTTCGTTTTGTCCAGGTGAAACTTTTGAATCAAAACCACGACCGTCAATCGTTAAAGCGAAAGTGCCTTGTGTTTCTTCGCAAGCACGAACGCAACGTGAACAAACGATACATTTGCTCGGGTCAAAACTGAAATATGGATTAGAGGTGTCTTTTTTGGCGTTTAAATGTGTTTCAATCGGGTGATAACGCACTTCACGCAAACCGACTGCCCCTGCCATATCTTGCAATTCGCAATCACCGTTAGCTGAACACGTTAAGCAATCTAATGGATGGTCAGAAATATACAATTCCATGACACCACGACGCACTTCGGCTAATTTTTGGTTTTGTGTAACCGCTTTCATGCCTTCAAAAACAGGTGTCGTACATGAAGCAGGCAAACCGCGTC
>JBASLW010000150.1:0-2353 GCA_049656545.1 Methylococcaceae bacterium | reverse complement strand
TGTATTCGCTCAAAATAGCGTTGTTTCGCGCTGGCTTATCGCTAAATTCAGACAGTTTGAAATAGATGTTTAATCCACGCCAACGGCTCAATATGTTCTTTGTGAATGACTGAACCAGCCGATTTGTTTTTTCTTCGCCCAAATCCAACGTTTTTAACGTGCGTTCAACTTCTTGTTCCAGTTCAATGATGTATTCTGATTTTGACATTTGATAATCTATTTCAATTTTTCGGGTGGAACAGAATAACCATTAGATTCGAGCCATGCTTTTCGTTCTTCCCATTTGATATACGCCCAACCTGTTTTGTATCCGCGCAATTTTCCAAGTTCTTTGAAGTCATCTAACGTTTTGCATTTAGTTTGTTCTAAAAACTTTGCCCGTTTGGCGCGTAAATCCGCCACAATCGACGGTGTGAGTTCAACCATAGCAACATCAACCTGTTCGATTTCTTTGTGTTCTACAGGCGTTTCAAATCCACATTCAGGGCATTCATGCGGGTGTTGTGCTTTCGAGTACGCGGCAAAACAATTTTCACAAATATGTACTTTAGGTTCTTCGTCTTTGGGTTTCTTAATTTTACCGTTTAACGTCCACTCACGGGCATCATCCACAAAACCATGTTCGTAGGTCAATCCTGCACAATCAAGAATAATGCAGTCGGTTTTTGATTCATGTGGACGCATCACCCTCCCAACGGCTTGCAAGTAAATTGTCAGGCTCTTAGTTGGTCGCGCCAATATGCAACATGAAGCGTCTGGCACGTCTAAGCCCTCAATGAAAAGTCCCATATTAGACAGCACGGTAAATTTACCTTCGCGCCAATCTTGCAGGGTTTGGTCACGGATGTTTGCGGAGGTATTAGCATCAAGATGTTTTGCAGATATTCCCGTGCCAACAAATTCAGCCACGATGTTTTTTGAATGTTCAACGCTTGAGGCAAAGACGATGGTTTTACGGTCGGCGGCTGACGCTACCCAGTGCTTCACAATATCCGCCGTAATTTCCTTTCTATCCATAAGTTTAGCGGTTTCACTGGCATCGTAATCGCCTTTGGATTTGCGGACGTTTCTCATGTCAGGCGTGAATGGGGCGAAAACGCGAGGTTTGACCAAATGCCCTTCTTCAATCAATTGCGTCATCGGTACGACTTGAATAATGTCGCTGTAGATTTCGCCTAAACCTTTTCCATCTAAGCGCGTGGGTGTTGCTGTTAGTCCGATTACTGTCGCGCCAATGTAGTGACCTAAGACTTGCTTAAACGAGGCACTACAGGCTAAATGCGTTTCATCGATGATAATTAAATCCGCTTCGGGTTTATCTCGGCGAGTTAGGGTCTGAATCGATGCCACTTGCACGGGATGATTATTAACACGGCTATGACTTGCCATAATCACCCCATGTTCAATACCAAACGCATCCAGTTTGCCACTGGTTTGGTTAATGATTTCTTTTCGGTGGGCAATGAATATCACTCGTTTCTGCTTCATCATCGCCAACCGAATCATCTCACACGCAATAATCGTTTTGCCTGCTCCAGTCGCCGCCTGTAATAAAACTCGTTTGTTACCTGCGCCAATTGATGCCCGTAAATTGTTTATCGCGCCATTTTGGTAAGGTCTGAGTTCAATCATTTTGCTAACCCGTTTAATGCCTTAGTCAAATCCTCAGCAATCGCTTTTTTTCTAGGGTCTTGTATTAGGTCAGGGTGGCAGAATTGAATTAACCGTTTGCGTAGTTTTTCGTCTAAGACCTTGCCAGTTGAATGCGGCATAGCATCTTTTGTTGCCTGTAATGCTTTTTTTAACATGATGACTACTGAATTCAATGATTCAATTGTTGAATTCAATTTGCTAATTTCTTGTGCATGGTCTTCGTCACGCGATTTAAGTAATTTAAAGAAGGTATCTCGTATTTCATCTTTCTCGCGTTCAAGTTTGGCTATTTTTATTAACAGTTTTACGTTGTCGTTTTTTGGTGCGGGTTTGCTGAAAATATCATCGAGTGATTTACCCGCCTTAAATTCGTTTTTGATTGCTGTGACAGTGTTCAAAAGTTGCTTATCAATTCGCACGGTGACGGTTTCAATTCCACTCGATTTTTTACCGCTGTTTTTTCTTGCCCCGCCACGACCTATTTTTATTTGATTACTGTTACAACGTTCAAACGCTTTCGTGTGTTGTTCGATTTCTGTTTGATTACTGTCACACGTTTCAAAGATTTCATTTTCAGGATTCATTCTTTAGCCTTCAAATTTTCCAGTTTCACCCGTTGGCAAAACTTCAATTTCTATTCTGATTTTTTGGGTTTTTTGGTGGGGGATAGAGCGGGACATACTCTAAAGAGTATATGTCC
>JBASLW010000149.1:0-9807 GCA_049656545.1 Methylococcaceae bacterium | reverse complement strand
AGTAGTTGTTGATCCAGTAGTTGTTGATCCAGTAGTTGTTGATCCAGTAGTTGTTGATCCAGTAGTTGTTGATCCAGTAGTTGTTGATCCAGTAGTTGTTGTAGCATTAGCCACTTTTTCTAAAGATGATTTGGGTGAAGTGAAACTAGATGCAATCAAAATCAAAGGCGGCGAAGGTGATGATATTATTGTAGGCTTTTCTGGAAACGATAATTTAAAAGGTGGTGCGGGTAATGATGTCATTAACGGCGGTGAAGGAAAAGACATCTTGTTTGGAGGAAAAGGACAAGATATTTTTGAATTTTCAGTTAGTGATAGTGCTTTAAATAAATCAGCTCGTGACGTAATTAAAGATTTTAAAACAGGCATTGATAAAATTGATTTGTCTGGTTTTGAAAATTCTTTAGAATTTGTGACGAGAGCTGATTTAGCAAAAACTGATGATGCAACAGATTTTGTTTGGTTTGCAAAAGGCGTTTTATACGTCAGCACTGACGCAGATACACAGCCAGAATTTGCAATTGAATTATCAGGCTCAAAAACATTTACGGCTGACGATCTTATCTTGTAGTTTGAAGTTAAATTTTTTAATTTAGCTTTATAGTGTGGCATTTATCATCGTGACATCGCGTTGATAAATGCCACTTTTTCGTGGAAGTCATTTTATTAACACTCAATTATTAAAAAAATGAAACAAAGTGAATTCAAAAAACGTCGCACGCAGTTAATGCAAAAAGTCGGCAAAGGTAATATAGCGTTAATCGCCAGTGCGAGCGTTCGCGTTCGTAATCGTGATGTAGATTATCCGTTTCGCCAAGACAGCGATTTTTACTATTTAACAGGATTTAACGAACCTGAAGCCTTAGCTGTCTTTATTCCAGGACGTGAACAAGGTGAATACATTTTGTTTTGTCGTGAATTTGACGAAAAAAAAGCCCTTTGGGAAGGCGCACACGCGGGTTTAGAAGGTGCAACTAAACATTTTGCAGCGGATGATTCTTTTCCAATTGATGACGTAGATGAAATTTTATCGGGAATGCTTGAAAACAAAACCAAAGTTTTTTATCCGATGGGACGTGATTCGGATTTAGATTTGAGTTTGCAAGAATGGATTCGTCATATTCGGTCGCAATCGCGTTCTGGTGTTCAAGCACCTGCTGAAATGGCTTCGATTGAACCGATTTTGCACGAAATGCGCTTATTTAAAAGCTCCGCAGAATTAGAGTTAATGCGCCGTGCGGCTGAAGTTTCCGCACAAGCACACGTTAAAGCAATGCAATTGTGTAAAGCAGGACGTTTTGAATATCAAATCGAAGCGGACATTGTTCACCATTTTATGAGTGAGGGATTACGCGCTGTTGCTTATCCGTCGATTGTTGCAAGTGGAAAAAATGCTTGTACGCTTCATTACACCGATAATCATGACAAATTAAAAAATGGCGATTTATTGCTAATCGACGCAGGTGCAGAATGTGACCATTACGCAGCCGACATTACGCGAACG
The DNA here is from genome assembly GCA_049656545.1 of Methylococcaceae bacterium. Classification (GTDB taxonomy): domain Bacteria; phylum Pseudomonadota; class Gammaproteobacteria; order Methylococcales; family Methylomonadaceae; genus UBA10906. Next base: position 8,303 of record JBASLW010000149.1, on the reverse strand, counting down.
TTTCCTATTTCAGGAAAATTTACTGAGCCACAAGCGCAGTTGTATCAATTAGTTTTAGATGCACAACTTGCCGCAATCGAACAAATCAAACCGAATAATCCCTGGAATGCCGCGCACGATGCGTCGGTTGAAGTGATAACGAAAGGTTTGGTAAAGTTAGGATTGTTGAAAGGTAGTGTTAAAAAGCTGATTAAAGATGAAAAATATAAACAATTTTATATGCACCGTATTGGGCATTGGCTCGGAATGGATGTGCATGACGTTGGCGATTACAAAATCAATCAAGAATGGCGCAATTTAAAAGCAGGAATGGTTTTGACAATTGAACCTGGTTTGTATATTCCAGAAAATTGCAAAGCAGTTGATAAAAAATGGCGCGGCATTGGTATTCGGATTGAAGACGATGTTTTGGTAACGAAAGAGGGACATGAAATTTTAACAGCTGGCGTGCCAAAAACGATTGTGGATATTGAAACGTTAATGGCAGCTTCAAACCAACAAATGTAATTCCGAATAATTTTTAATCAATTGTTCACGAAAATTCTCGACGTTTTGAGCATCACGTTTTTCGCGCGGAATCAAAACGTCAATTTCCTTCAAAACACGCATCGGACGACTGGTTAAAAAAACTAATTTATCTGCCAACGCAATTGCTTCACGCAAATCGTGTGTCACAAACAAAACCGTGTGTGGGCGATTTTGCCAAAGTTGTTGTAATAATTCGCGTACTTCTCGCGCCATCGGCGCATCAAGCGACACAAAAGGTTCGTCCATCAAAAGTAAATCAGGATTGATTGCAAAAGCGCGAATAATCGAAACGCGCCGTTTCATACCTTCAGAAAGTTGTTTCGGATAAGCATTGGCGTAATTTGTGAGTTGCATCAAATTTAGTAATTCATCAATTTGCGCTTTTGGAATAATTTTTTGATTTTCAAAAACCAGTTCGATATTTTCTCGAACTGTTCGCCAAGACAATAAACACGGACGTTGAAACACAAAACCGATTTTGGTATTTTGCGTTTTATCGCCGATTTGAATGTTGCCAGAAAAATGTGAATCCAAACCCGCGATGCTGTTTAACAAGGTGGTTTTTCCACAACCCGATTGCCCAACCAAGCAAACAAATTCACCCGAATTTAGTGTTAAATTGAAATTTTCAATCGTGGGGATTTCTGTACCAAGATGGCTTTTTTCGTGTATTTGAATGTGAACGGTCGTCATGTTATCGCCACTTCAATGCCAAATTATCAAGCGGTTTCAAAACGAAAAGTTCAAAAATCTGAATCACGCCAACAAACGCAATTGTGTAAGCTAAAATGCTGGCAATATCGAACCATTGAAAAAACAAATGTAATTGATAACCCATACCATCACTACGTCCAAGCAATTCCACCATCAAAATTATTTTCCAAATCAACGCCAAACCTGAACGGGTCGCACTCATTAAAAACGGGTGTAATTGCGGCAAAATAACGTGATGTAATGTTTTTAATTTTCCAAAACGGTAACATTTCGCCATATTCAATAATTCTTTATCTAACGCTCGCGTGCCTTCGCGTAATGTCACAATCACATTCGGCACTTTATTTAAAACAACAGCTAAAATTGCCGCCGATTCAGTCAAACCAAACCAAACATAACAAAGAATCACTGTTACTAACGCAGGAATATTTAAAAAAATTACCAGCCAATTATCAAAAAAGGCATTCAATTTTTCATTCATTCCCAGTGCAATTCCAATCGTGCAACCTAAAAACATCGAAATCGTAAAACTGATTATTAAGCGTAAAAGCGTCACGCTCAAATGATGCGGCAATTCACCAGATTCGCAATGTCGCCAAAAAATACGCGCCACATTTTCAGGCGAAGGTAATAAATTACTATGCAGAAATATCGCTAAACCTTGCCACAAAATTAAAAAAGTAAAAATCGACAACGAAGGTAAAAATTTTGAAAACACGTTTATTCAACTGTTAAAAAAGTGCCAGCCGCCAAATTTGCAGAATTGCCAACTTTTGGATTCAAACTAAATAACACACTGTAAAGTTTTTGCGCTGCTTTTTGATTTTCAGCATTCCACGAATTCACACGTCCATCACAATAACGTTGTCGTAAAATTTCAGATACATTTTCCATTTTTTCGGTTGTTTTTTTCCATAATTGCGCGTCATCACATAAACGATTTTTTGCATCTGACGTAGCGGCAAAAAAGGCTTTTAATTCGGTTTTATGCGCGTTTGCCCATGATTCTTTAAAAACATAGCCGAGCGTTGGCACATTTTCAGAAATGCCTAAATTTTGTTGTAACGCCTTACCGTCGAGAAGTTGTTTGTAACCTTGCGATTCCAATTGTGCGGCAAAATGCCAATGTGTCAAAATGGCATCAACACGTTGATTTTTAAGTTGTTCTGAAATTAACGGCGGCGCACCGAAGACTTTTTCAATCGTTTTATTCAAATCGAGATTTTCTTTTTTGCCCACCGCTTGCAAAAGTAACCAATTTTTATCTAATTCGCCGCCTGCAATGCCAACACGTTTGCCCATCAAATCTTTTACGCCATGAATTGGGCTATTTGCTGCAACGACTAACGCACCTGACGTGTTTGAATATGGATAAAACGTAAAATCTGTGCCTGTGTTTCGACTTTGAGAAACAAACAAAAAATCCGACACAATCATGTCAACTGCGCCAGATTGCAACGCAATTTTGGCTGCTTCTGCCGTTGCGACGGGTTGAATTGCAATTTTAAAATCAGGCGATTCGGGTAAAACCGACAATTCCCAATCTAACGTCCCCGACGTTTGAACGCCAATTCGTAATGTGGTTTTTTCTGCCAAAACTGACGTTGAAACTAAACAAACTGACATAAAACAAACTGCAATTTTTTTCATAATGACTTCTCTGTTAATTATTGAAACGGACGATTCCATTTTTCGCGCAATTCTTCACGTTTTTGGGTATCCAAACGCAAGTATTTTAAATTATTATTTGCCATCAAATTGGGTTTCAAATTATGAAACCATTGATGATAAAGCGCGAAATTTTTCGGATGAAAACCAAATATCCAAGGCGCGTCATGTTGCAAAATATGCTGCATTTTTTGAATAATTTCATAACGTTCGGGAGAATTATCCATACTTCGCATTTGTTCAAATAAACGGTCAAATTCTGTATTTTCGTAATTGCTGGAATTTTCGCCGCTAAATTTCACTTTTGAATGTGCGCCGTAAAGCAAAAAGAAAAAGTTTTCAGGGTCAGGATAATCCGCATTCCAACCAAAAAAGAAAAGTTGCGCGTTACCTGTTCGTAATTTTTCTTGAAAACGATTGTAATCGGTAGCGCGAACAATCAATTTTATGCCCAATTTTTCAAATTGTTTGCGATACCAATTCATGCGTGGTCGGTCGTCCGTACTCACGGCAGTTGTATCGAAATATAAAATTAACGGTTCTTTTGTTTTCGGGTCAATGCCGTTTTCATAACCTGCTTCGGCTAATAATTTTTGTGCAACAGCGATAGCTTTACGTTTTGGTTTGTCTTCCCAATCATAAACATCGGAATTTATGCCCGCTTCGCCTTCAGCGTAACCATAAATGCCTTCTGGCAAAATGCCTTGCGCTGGAACACCCCGACCATTCATAAAAATCGAAATGTATTCTTCATAATCCACGGCAATCGAAATGGCTTGCCGTAATTTTCGCGTTGATTCGCTTGAACCGCCAACGGTTGAATCGAGCATATTGAACGCTAAATAATAATCTGAAAGTGTCACGGAAGTTTGTAATTGGATTCCTTTTTCAAGCATTGACGGAGTCAAGGCAACGCCACCACTTCCCGTAAATTGCACAGCTTGGTCAAAACTATCTGACGAAATTCCCGACAAATCGTAGTAACCTTGCAAAAATTTTGTCCAATACGGAATCGTTTCTTTTTCAAGCATGAAAACGACTTTATCAATGAAAGGCAACATTTTTTCAGCGTCAGTTAATAAACCATTTTTTGCATCGTCAATTTCCCCTTCAAAAGGGTATTTTTCACCATGAAAATTGGGATTTTTAAGCAAAATCATTCGACGATTTGGATTGTTTTCAGCTAAAAAATACGCGCCTGTTCCAATCGGAAACCAATCAAGCGTGATATTTTTTTCACGCAACCCCGCTTGACCATAAAACGCATCAGCTTCCCAAGGCATTGGTGCAAAAAATGGCATTGCTAACCAAAAAATAAATTGCGGTGATTTGCCATGAATCCGAATTTTGTATTGATAACGGTTGATAACTTGTGCGCCAAAATCAGCCTCGTTGAATTTCTCAAAATTCACGATGTAATTTTTCATCATTTCAGCAATCGGCGATTGTAATTTTGGATTTGCAAGGCGTTTGATTTGATAAACGTAATCGTCGGCAGTTAATTCGCGTGTGCCTATTTTTTCAAAATCGCTAAGTTTATTTACGCTTGAAATTTGTTTTTCTGTCAGCGAGTGATAAAGAAAATTTCCTGCTGAATCTTTTGCAAATGCGGGGTGCGGTTGAAAATTTACATTTTGTTTGATGTCGATAATGTAATCTGTAAAAGCGATTTCGTTATCTTTGGGATTAGTTAAAATTTCACCTTTTTGATTTAAATAACGCACAGTTGGCATTTTTTCAGCAGATAACGGCGTTAATTCATACGGACGTTTTAAATAATGATATTGCAAAGGCGGTTCATAAACTTGCCCAATAATCGCGTATTCATTGGAACTGTAAGCGGCAACAGGGTCTAAATGTTTTGGACGTTCGCTAAAAGATTCGTATAAAACCGATTGCGTTGTATCGTTGTCAGTATACGGATTATTTAATTGTGAATCACAGGCAGATAACAAGATTATGCAAACTGTGAGTATGTTTAATTTCATATAAACGTTTTTGTTATTCTGTTTTTAGATAGATAATTCAAATTATAATCGCTTGCTTAATTTTTGAACTAAATACTCGTTTTTTATGCTGTAAAACGTTTAGGCAGCGAACACAAAAACTCAATTCTCAGAAGCGTGATTATTTTCGCCCTGTATAATTCGTTTTATTTTTTACGGCGTTTTTGATGTCAAATCACGATTTAATCACTCAACTTTCCAAACAACTTCAATCCTGTTTAAGCAAAGATAAACATCTTTTAAAACGCCAACTTGATTCTTTACGTCGAAACAAAAAAGCTGAACTTTCTGCATTTGAATCTTTACGGAATCGCATTGAAAAATCTGTTGCAGGTTATGAAAAACGTCGCGCCAGTTTTCCTGTTTTAAACTTCCCTGATTTACCCGTCACAGGTAAAAAAGACGACATCGCCGAGTTAATCAAAAACAACCAAGTTGTGATTATGTGTGGCGAAACAGGCTCAGGGAAAACCACGCAATTACCGAAAATTTGTTTAGAAATTGGACGTGGTGCGGCGGGTTTTATCGGTCATACACAACCACGTCGAATTGCGGCAAGAACCGTTGCCGACAGAATTGCCGAAGAACTCGGCGAACCGATGGGCAAATCGGTCGGTTATAAAATCCGTTTCAATGACAAAACACACGCTGATTCACTTGTAAAACTCATGACCGATGGAATTTTGCTCGCTGAATCACAAAATGATCCATTTCTCAGTCAATACGACACCATCATCATCGACGAAGCACACGAGCGCAGTTTAAACATCGATTTTCTGCTCGGTTACATGAAATGGTTGTTGCCCAAACGTCCCGATTTAAAACTGATTGTCACGTCGGCGACGATTGATACCAAACGTTTTTCAGAACATTTTAATAACGCGCCGATTATCGAAGTTTCGGGGCGAACCTATCCCGTTGAAATGCGTTATCGTCCGATTGAAGCCAAAGATGACGAGGAAGAAGACGAAACCACTGACGATTTGCAAAACGCGATTTTAGATGCGGTCGATGAGTTGCATCGGGATTTGCGCGGCGATATTTTGATTTTTTTAAGTGGTGAACACGAAATCCGCGAAACCACCGAATCACTTAAAAAACACCATCCGAATCAATATGAAATTCTGCCGCTGTATTCAAAACTCAGCGTGAGCGAACAAGAGCGCGTTTTCAAACCGAAAGGTGGAAAAATTCGCATTGTGTTATCAACGAACGTTGCAGAAACGTCTTTGACTGTGCCGAACATTCGCGGCGTAATTGATACAGGTCATGCGCGAATTAGTCGTTACAGTCCAAAAAGTAAAATTCAACGTTTGCCCATCGAGCGCATTTCACAATCGAGCGCAAATCAACGTGCGGGACGTTGCGGACGGGTTGCCGAAGGGATTTGTATTCGGCTTTATTCACGCGAAGATTACGAAGCGCGTCCCGAATTTACCGAACCAGAAATCATGCGGACAAATTTATCTGCCGTGATTTTGCAAATGACGGCGTTGAATTTGGGGGATATTGCCGATTTTCCGTTTATCGAACCGCCCGATGACAAAATGATTCGAGACGGCAAAACGTCGTTACTCGAAGTGAATGCGCTCGACAAAGCGGGCAAACTCACCGAAGTCGGCAAACAGCTCGCAAAATTCCCCACCGACCCAAAATTGGCGCGAATGCTCATCGCCGCGCAAGAACAGGTTTGTTTAAAAGAAGTCAGCATCATCGTGGCGGCGTTGAGTATTCAAGACCCACGCGAAAAACCTGCTGACAAAATGGCGCAGGCTGAACAGAAACACGCGCAATTTAAACACCCTGAATCGGATTTTTTGTCGTTACTCAATTTATGGAATGAATTTGGAAAACAACAAAAGCATTTATCAAACAATAAATTGCGTAAATACTGCACCGATAATTATTTGTCGTATATGCGAATGCGTGAATGGCACGACAATCACAGCCAAATTTTGCAGGTGCTAAAAGGCGATTTGAAATTTCACCCAAATGAAAACGACGCGAGTTATGACCAAATTCATCGCGCGTTGTTGACGGGTTTGTTATCGAATATCGGTTTTCGACACGAACAATATGAATATCTCGGCGGACGCGGATTGAAGTTTTTTATTTTTCCTGGTTCGGGTTTGCACAAATTGCGTCCGAAATGGATTGTCGCCGCTGAACAAGTCGAAACCAGCAAAGTGTATGCGCGAACGGTGGCGCGAGTTGAACCCGAATGGATTGAAGAATGCGCGTCGCATTTGGTTAAACACAATTATTACGACCCGCATTGGGAGAAAAAAAGCGCACGTTGCATGGTGTATTCACGCACGTTGTTACACGGTTTGACCTTGCAAGCGGGACGAAAACTGCCGTATGACCACGTTGACCCGAAAGCCGCGCGGGAGATTTTTATTCGCAGCGCGTTGGTTGACCACGATTATCACAGCAACGCACCGTTTTATGTGGCGAATCAAAAATTGCTCGAAGAAGTCGGCATGATTCAACACAAAGGGCGGCGCGTCGATTTGGTTGAAGACGAAGAATGGTTGTATGCGTTTTATGACCACAAATTACCGCCTGAAATCGTCAGCGGCGTGACGCTTGATACTTGGCGTAAAAAAGTGGAACGCAAAAATAAGCAATTTTTGTTTTTGACCAAAGAAGATTTAACCCGCGAAAAAGGCGAGGAGTATGTCAACGAGTGGGATTTTCCTGACCATAAAAAAGTCGGCAATTTAACGATTACGTTGCAATACCGTTTTGAACCTGGACACGATGAAGACGGTGTGACCGCGATTATTCCTGTGCATCAACTCAATCAAATTACGCCAACGCCGTTTGATTGGCTCGTACCTGGAATGCTGGAGGAAAAATGTATTGCGCTGGTCAAAGCCTTGCCGAAAAACATTCGCAAACATTTCGTCCCCGTGCCTGAAACGGTGAAAAAGTGTTTAGAAATCGAACCTGATTTTAAAGGTGCGTTGGAAGAATGGCTCGGCAACCGATTACGCAAACTCACTGGCGAAGCCATTCCGCTCAATGCGTGGAGTTTCGAGGGCATGACCCACCATTTAAAAATGAATTTTCGCGTGATTGATGACGAAGGGCGATTGCTCGATTACGGGCGCGATTTGAAAGCCTTGCAGGCAAAACACGTCACCAAAGCGGGCGAAAGTTTTGACCAAATCGCTGCCGATGAGTTGAATTTCACGGGCTATATTCAATGGGCGTTTGATGATTTGCCTGAACAGTACAGTTTTATGCAAAAAGGACAGGCATTCATTGGTTATCCCGCGTTGGTCGATGAAGGCGAAACGGTCGGCGTGAAAATTTTTGACACGCAACGCAAAGCCGAATTGCAACATCAAGCGGGGTTGATTCGGTTGTTTCAATTACAAC
>JBASLW010000148.1:0-1720 GCA_049656545.1 Methylococcaceae bacterium | reverse complement strand
CACTGACACTGCTGGTTTTACGGATCAAGTGTTTGGCATGATGCACTTATTGGGCTTGGGGTTTCAATACTAACGGGGCGAAAACGTACGCTAAGAGATTTTAAGTTGCTGTAATCTGCATGGTTACTGATTTTCAGTCTAAAATGTTTCAACATTGTAGACGGTAAAAATACCCCATAAAATCGCGTCTAAAATATCGTTTTTCGGTACTTAATAGACAATATCGTCTATGAATCGATTTAATAGACGGTTTTATAGGTTCAAATTCAGGCTAAAAATTCCTTAGCGTACGTTTTCGCCCCGTTAGTATTGGAACCCCATGAAGCAAAATCACGTTTTCCTTTAAACATGGATTGCCGCACCGCTCACAGTTTGGCATTTCGTGCGGTGGGTCGTCCTTATCAACAACGATTCGGAAATATCACAGGCAAAAAAGCTGCCCAAGCTCTGAATTTAAAAGAAGGCGTTTTAGGATTTAGTGTCGCAGGAATAGGGAGCGTTACCGTTGAAACAGTGATGCGTTTTCTACGTTCAGCTGATGAAAAATTAACAGATAAGCATGTCCCAACACATTTATTGAGCCGCTTGGAGTCAGATAAAGATAAAAATGCGATGTGTATTTATGCGACGCATTACGCCAATCAACTTTGGGAAAAAATGTGTGATACAAACAACACATTGCCCGTGCCGCATGATTTGTATTTAAAAATCTGGTCACTTCAAAAACCAAAATTGAATGTGGATTTTATTTTATTCGATGAAGCACAAGATGCAGACCCAGTGATGTTATCGGTCATTCAAGCACAAAATTGTCAAAAAATTTATGTGGGTGACCGCTATCAACAAATTTACAGCTGGCGTGGTGCGGTGAATGCTATGAACGCGATTCAAACGGAAAAAACAACGCCGTTATGTCAAAGTTTTCGCTTTGGAAGTGTAATTGCCAACGCGGCAAACGCAATTCTTGATTTGCCAGACAACTTAAAATTACTAGGTTTTTCGAGCGTAGACAGTATGTTGACAAAATTAGAAACACCTAAGGCTATCATTTGCCGAACTAATTTTGGGCTAGTTGAACAAATCATTATTGCAATGGGTGCAAAACGTAGTGTCTACGTTAATGGTGGAACAAGAGACTTAGTTACATTGTTACGCGGTGCGGAAGATTTAATTGCTGGAAGAGAAACGTATGTGCGGGAATTGGCTATTTTTTCATCATGGGAAGAACTTGTGGAACATTCTGAAACAGAATGCGGAGCAGAATTAAAACCATTGGTAAAACTGATTTATTCGTATGGCAAAAATCTCAATTCTCTCATTATGTTGCTTGAAAATACCAAGCAATCAGAAAAAGAGGCTGATGTAACAATCACTACAGCGCATAAAGCAAAAGGGCGCGAATGGTCATCGGTAAAACTGAACAATGATTTTTTCTGTGAAAGAGATAAACGTTATTCTTTAGAAGAACGGAATTTGCTCTATGTTGCTGCCACACGAGCAAAACAAAAATTAGATGGTTTAACATGTGAAGCGTTTCAAAATTTAACCCGTCATGCCTTTGCTTAAAGGATAAATCGAAGTGTTTCAGCAAATTTCATATCACTTTATATTGCGTTAGTCATAGTATTTGCAATTAAGAGCTGTGCGTCCAAGTATCCCAGAACAACGGACTAAAATTTTAATTTTCAACCCAAACAATACGCTCAAATCCTAACGCGAC
>JBASLW010000147.1:0-4760 GCA_049656545.1 Methylococcaceae bacterium | reverse complement strand
GAAGTATTTTGGCGAAAAGATGGTACGCCTGTTCCTGTTGAATACTGGTCACAACCGATTGTTGCTAATGGTGTTTTAACAGGCGCGATTGCAACTTTTATTGACATTACCGAACGCCAAAAAATTGAACGTCAATTATCTGAAAGTAAAACGCGCTTACAAGCCATCATTGATTCCAGCCCTGAATGTATTCAACTCGTCGATGCAAAAGGTAAATTATTAGACATCAATGCCGCTGGATTAGCGATGATTGAAGTTGATTCGCCAAGTGAAATGGCTTCTTGTTCTATTTTAGATTTTGTCTTGCCTGAATATCACGAAAAAGCACAGGCGTTGCATCAGCGTGTGATTGCAGGCGAAATTTTACAAATGGAATTTGAAATTGTGGGACGCAAAGGAACGCATCGTTGGATGGAAACTCACGCAGTACCCATGTTAGATAATGGAAAAATTGTCCGTTTATCGATTACACGCGATGTAACAGATAGAAAAATGGCAGAGCAAGAAATTAAAAAACTGGCTTATTATGATTCTTTAACAGGTTTACCCAATCGCCGTAAGTTGTTAGACCGTTTAAATTTTTCAATCGCACTAAACCAACGTGAAAATAAAGAATTTGCTGTATTTATGATGGATTTAGACAAATTTAAAGCCGTGAATGACAGTTTAGGACACGCTGCAGGTGATGATTTACTTAAGCAAGTTGCCACAAGAATTAAAGCACGATTGCGTGGTAGCGACATGGTGGCGCGTTTAGGGGGCGACGAATTTGTAATTGTTTTAGAAAATTGTGTAATGCGTGATGATGCGGCAAGAGTTGCAAAACATATTATTTACGATTTGACGCAACCGTTTGAATTAACAGATGGCGATAGAGTCCAAATTGGCGCGAGTATTGGAATTAGTTTTTATCCGCAACATGGTAAAAGCCCTGAAATGTTAATTGATAATGCTGATATTGCGCTTTATCAAGCTAAAAACAACGGACGCGGTTGTTTTGCCTATTATTTTACACCTTAAAATTTAGCTTCAAAATCCTCGCTGTACTGCGAATAGCGCGTGAATGTGGTATCTTTTTGCACATTTATTGGCTTCCAAAACTTTCAAACTTATGACACCTTCGCAATTTACTGATTTTGCCCAACAGGGTTACAACCGCATTCCAATTAGCCGTGAAATTCTTGCCGATTTAGATACACCTTTAAGTGCATATTTAAAATTGGCTGATGGCGCGTATTCTTATTTATTTGAATCGGTACACGGTGGCGAACAATGGGGACGTTATTCGATTATTGGTTTGCCCTGTAAAACCGTTGTAAAAGTGTTTGGTAATCAAATTACCGTCGCGTTTGAAAATGAAGTCATTGAAAATGTAACGCATGAAAATCCGTTGCAATGGATTGAAGATTTTAAGGCGCGTTATCGTGTGCCAGATATTGAAAATTTGCCGCGTTTTAACGGTGGTTTAGTCGGTTATTTTGGCTACGAAACAATTGCTTATATTGAACCTCGTGTGTGTAAAATTCAAAAGCCTGATGAAATTGGCGCACCTGATATTTTGCTTATGGTTTCTGAAGAATTGCTGGTTTTTGATAATTTGTCAGGAAAAATGTTGTTGCTCACACACGCCAATCCCGAAGAATCCAATGCGTATAAAAACGCACAAAAACGTTTGCAAGAATTAGCTAATCAATTACGCGAATCTAAAGCAAAATCCGAAATTCATGCGAATCCTAAAAAAGTCGATGAAAACGATTTTGTGTCAGGTTTTACGCAAGCAGGTTATGAAAACGCTGTCCGCAAAGGCAAAGAATATATTACCGACGGTGACATTATGCAGGTGGTTTTGTCACAACGTTTGACGATTCCATTTTCTGCCGCACCGCTAAATTTATACCGTGCGTTACGTTGTTTGAATCCGTCACCGTATATGTTTTATTTGAATTTGGACGATTTTCATATTGTGGGTTCGTCGCCTGAAATTTTGGTGCGTTTAGAAGACGAAACCGTTACCGTGCGTCCAATTGCGGGAACTCGTCGTCGCGGTATAACGCCTGAACATGATTTAGAACTCGAACAAGAATTACTCGCTGACCCGAAAGAAATTGCAGAGCATTTGATGCTGATTGATTTAGGTCGTAATGATACGGGGCGCGTGGCTGAAATAGGCACTGTTCAACTCACCGATAAAATGATTGTTGAGCGTTATTCGCATGTGATGCACATTGTGTCGAATGTCACGGGAACGTTGAAACAAGGCAAAAATGCGTTTGATGTTTTAGAGGCAACCTTTCCAGCAGGAACAGTGAGCGGTGCGCCGAAAATTCGGGCGATGGAAATTATTGATGAACTCGAACCCGTAAAACGAGGAATTTATTCGGGCGCAGTCGGTTATATCGGTTGGACGGGAAATTTAGACACAGCGATTGCGATTAGAACCGCCGTGATTAAAGACGGAAAACTACATATTCAAGCAGGCGCGGGGATTGTCTACGATTCTGTGCCTCAAAGTGAATGGGAAGAAACGATGAATAAAGGGCGTGCGGTATTTCGTGCGGTGGCAATGGCGGAAGCTGGGTTAGAAGGAGAGCAAGCATGAAAGTCGTAATGGTTGATAACTACGATTCATTTACTTATAACTTGGTGCAGTATTTGGGAGAACTCGGTGCAGAAGTCATCGTCGTTCGTAATGACCAAGTTTCTGTTGAGGATATTGCTGCATTGAATCCCGATAAAATTGTGATTTCACCAGGACCTTGCACGCCAAAAGAAGCAGGTGTTTCGGTGGAAACAATTTTACATTTTGCTGGCAAAATTCCACTTTTGGGCGTTTGTTTAGGTCATCAAAGTATGGGTTATGCGTTTGGTGGAAATGTGATTCACGCTAAACAAATTATGCACGGTAAAACCTCGCTTGTTTATCATGCAGACACAGGCGTTTTCAAAGGTTTGAGCAATCCATTTACCGCAACGCGCTATCATTCACTAGTAATTGAACAGAGTAGTTTGCCTGAATGTTTGGAAATCACCGCATGGACACAAAATGAAAACGGTGAAATTGACGAAATTATGGGCGTTCGTCATAAAAAGCTTGATATTGAAGGTGTGCAATTTCATCCAGAATCAATTTTGACAGAATACGGACACGATTTGTTGCGAAATTTTTTGCAACGTTAATCTGATTTTCATACAAAAAAGGTGCGAGATTTTTCAATCTCGCGCCTTTTTTGCATTTAACATTTAGTTCGCTGTTTTACCCGATGTTGCTGGTAATGTTGGGAATGTTTGTTTTGGAAATTCACCCGTTAAAGCATTCAAAAACGCCACAATATCAGCTGTTTCATCTTTTGATAAATCTTTGCCTAATTGGACTTTTGCCATTACTTTTACCGCATCCTCCAACGTTGCAACTGAACCATTGTGGAAATATGGCGCGGTCAATGCAACATTGCGTAAAGTTGGGACTTTGAAGAAATGTTCATCTTCAGTTTTTTTAGAGACTTCGGCAACGCCTTTGTCTTTGGTGAAATGATATTTTGCTTCTAAGAAACCGTCGGCAATGGTTGGGAATTTTTGGAACGTGCCTGCGCCATTAAATGCCGCGCCACTGTGACAACTTGTACAACCTAATTCTGCCGCTTTTTCCATACCGCGAATTTGTTGCGCTGATAACGCAGATTTATCACCTTTGACAAATTTATCGTAAGGGCTATTTGGCGTAATCAAGGTACGTTCATAAGCAGCAATCGCTTTGGTTGCATTTTCTTTTGTGATTGAATTTTCACCAAAGGCTTCTTTAAATGCGACTTCATAGCCTTTAATTGTTTTCAAACGTGCAGTCACTTCATCCCAATTTTTCATACCCATTTCAATTGGATTAGTCACAGGACCTGCGGCTTGTTCTTCAAGTGTTGCGGCGCGTCCATCCCAGAATTGCACTTTATTAAACGCAGAATTCCAAACGGTTGGTGCGCTACGTCCACCTGTTTGTGCGCCGACACCGACTGAATTTGGACGATTATCTTCACCACCCAACATGGTGTTATGGCAAGACGCGCAAGACACCGTTCCTGTCGAGGACAAACGTGGGTCATGATAAAGCTGTTTGCCCAATTCAATTTTTTCAGGCGTACTTGGATTGTCAGCAGGTTCGGGAGCTTGCGTTGGCAAAGCCTCCCACGCATTCGCAACAGACATTGAACTGATTAACGCTAAAGCGGTCACTAATGAACGAGTTTTAAACATGGTGTTTCTCCTAAATTTTTTATTTTTCGATTAACAATTTTCGCTAAATAACCAAGCGATTTTGTCAGCGGGCAACTTTAACACACGCGCGAATTCAATTAAACGGTGAGTTTGGAACAGGATTTTTGTCGTCACAGATTTGTCATCAAAATAACTTATTCTCAGCCGTAATTATTTCGTCACAAAGGATTTTGCCGTGTCTTCACTCAAGCAAGAATTATTGTCTATTCTCGAACACAAAAAATTAACGCCGTATTTTCAACCGATTGTGTCTTATACGCAGAAAAAAATTGTCGGTTATGAAGCCTTAATTCGCGGTCCTTCAAATAGCCCATTGCAAAGTCCGCTTAATTTGTTTGATATTGCAGAGCGTTACGGATTAAGTTCACAGCTTGAATTTGTGTGTCGTGAATTGAGTATTCAGTATTACGCCAAATTTAATTTAGATGCGAAATTGTTTCTAAACGTTAGTCCACATATTTTGGTACAACCCGAATTTAAAACAGGTGAAACTT
>JBASLW010000146.1:0-1834 GCA_049656545.1 Methylococcaceae bacterium | reverse complement strand
AAATTCGAACCGTTATCATCGATTGAAATTCCTTAACGGGGTTTATATTCCGAATTCCCTGTCGACCCCTAGTCCCCTTAGAAGTTAAAGTACCAAAGCTAATCCAAGCATAATCAATGCCACCAGTTACTGATTTTCTAGCAATGACAAACAGCCCTAATAGCATCAACGATGCACCGACCATGATACGCATTGTAATGACTTCTTTGAGAATCAACCAAGCCAGTAAAATGGCGACAATTACACTGCCTTTATCAATCAATGCAACAGTAGCGACATCACCTAACTTCAAAGCCTTGTAATAAAACACCCATGACAACGCTGTAGTGACACCTGATAATCCCAACCAGATAAAGTTTTCTTTACGAAGCAATGTGATTTCAGATGCTGGAATCATCACGACAGCAAATAATCCGACAAAGAAAAATACGAATAACGTTCTAACCGTTAGTCCTAATTCCCCTGAAATACCTACCAATCCTTGCTTGGCTACCACTGAGGTAAAACCTGCAAAAAGCATTGAAATGAATGCGTACAGTATCCATCGTTCCATTAACCATTGCTCCAATTTGAACCTAATGCACGTTTTTGTATTGAAGTAAGCTGTTTGATTTGATATTCGAGCTTACTTGCTTGTGAGCGATTATCACATTGTTTCACCGCGATGATATGTGAAGGTCGATTGGACTTGGTAAATTTAGCTCCTTTACCTGAAAGATGTGTGTTAAATCTTTTCATTACATCGGTTGTAATGCCAGTGTAAATTTTGCCATTCTCACATTCAAGTAAATACACAAACCATGCGCTACTTACCATCGACTATCAATTTCAAAAACATGGTTTCACTAATGATGTCTTGATTATTTTCAACTCTATCCAAATACACCAGACCGTCTAAATGGTCATATTCATGTTGAAATACTCGTGCTACAAACCCTTCAAAATCGACCTCTAAACGTTGACCTGTCAAGTCAGTGTAAGTTACTCGAATCGATTGATAACGAGGTACTAAGGCTCTAATGCCTTTAATACTTAAACATCCTTCCCAATCCTTTTGTTTTTCATCACTTAATGCAACAAAACTAGGATTTATCATCACTATCGCTGGCATCAATTGAGCATACGGATAACGTTGAGTAGGTTTTGAAGCAACGATAATTAACCGTTTAGAAATAAATACCTGTGGTGCGGCAAGTCCTACGCCACCAGATATTTCAAGGGTAGCGAGGATTTCATCAGCTATGGCTAAAATCTCTGAGGTAATGTCATTGATAGGTTCTGCGATTTCCCTCAATACAGGTTCACCAAGTAATGCAATGTCCATTTTCTTTACCTGTTAAACAAGTTCATCAAAAGGCTTAATACCAAACTGATAACTAACATCGATGTAATCGGAATAAAGCCCCGTGTATGCTCGGTTTGAATGTTAATATCGAAGGGAAATCGACCAAACCAACTGAAAAGGTTAGGCATATAAGTCATCACTAACCCAACTAGAACCGTGACCGCGCCTACTATTATCAGCAATTTTCCAATATCCATTTATTAAACTCCACGCACTAAATCAGATAAACGCATTTTTATTTGAAGGCAGATTAAATAACATGTTCTTTTTTATTCAATTCCTGTTCAACCAATTTTGCTACTTCATAATCACATCCACCACAACCCGTTGTTACACCTGTAGTGTTAATAATTTCTTCTAATGAATTTTTACCTTGCTTGATTAAGTCCAGAATTTTTGCTGCTGTTGTGCCTGTGCAATAACATAGTGGTGGCTCTTTAATTTCCATAGATAACTTTACAAACTTTTAGGCTTCACTGTGTGTACTAG
>JBASLW010000145.1:0-3158 GCA_049656545.1 Methylococcaceae bacterium | reverse complement strand
GTGTTAAACGGCGAAATGAGTTTTGTTGGTCCTCGACCTGAACGTCCTGAATTTGTAAGCGGATTTGAAGAAAGGATTCCGTATTATCGTGAAAGACATCGTGTAAAACCTGGAATTACAGGTTGGGCGCAATTGTGTTATCCGTATGGTGCAAACGAAGAAGATACCATTCAAAAACTGCAATACGATTTGTATTACGTTAAAAATTACAGCTTGTTTTTAGATTTTTTCATCATGATTAGCACAGTGGAAATTATTTTATGGGGCAAAGGCGCGAGATAAATAATGTTTTTCTAGCGTCTCTAATCGTTCTGGCGTTCCAATATCCATCCAAAAACCTTCAAAAACTTGTCCTGTTACACGCTGTTCTAACATTGCTGTGCGTAACAATGGCGCAAGTTTTTTGCTATTTTTAGGCGCATTCAAAAAAAATTCTGGCGAATAAATCCCAATACCGCTAAACGTAAAACGATTTGAATTTTCGGAAGAAAGAAAATGATTTGAATCAATGTGAAAATCACCTTTTTGATGATGTTTAGGATTAGGAACTAAAACTAAATGCGCTAAATCAAAGGATTTTTCGCGGAGTTCGACAAAAGGAAAATCGGTTGCAATATCACCATTAACAACTAAAAATGGTTTTCCATCATCCATTAACGGTAAAGCATGAATAATTCCACCAGCGGTTTCTAACCCATTTTTGCCTTCGTGTGAATAAAGAATGTTTGCATCAAAACGTGAACCATCGCCTAACGCATCTTCGATTTGCTGACCTAAATAGGCATGATTGATAACTAATTCTTTGAAGCCAGCTGCAACTAATTGTTCAATTGTGCGTTCAATCAACGATTTTCCAGCAGCTTTTAATAACGGTTTTGGCGTTGAATCTGTTAATGGACGCATTCTTTCGCCACGTCCTGCGGCTAAAATCATGGCTCGCATTAGTCCAAAATTTCCACGTCTTTGAGCAAGCCTAAATGCTTAAAATCAATTTCAATTGATAACGTTGTGTCGCCAAATTCATCAATTGATTCTTCTAAAATTTGAGCCGTCGCAAATAATTTCGCACGAATGCCACTTTGTTTGGGTGTTAAAAAAATTCGATAGCGAACTTTGGTATTCGCGAATTTTTCAACCAAAACTTGAAATAACAATTCCACGCCTTGCCCTGTTTGCGCTGACAGCCAAACACGAATGGCGTTGCCTTCGTCGTCACGGTCAATATGCGGTTCGATATTCTCAAGCAAATCGATTTTATTAAAGATTTCTAAACGCGGAATTTTCGCCGCGCCAATATCTTCTAAAACCAAATCAACTTGTTTCATTAAATCGTCGCGGTCTTCGGCGGCAGCATCAACAACGTGTAAAAGTAAATCGGCTTCTAAGGCTTCTTGCAACGTTGATTTAAACGCGGCAACTAATTCGTGCGGCAAATGGCGAATAAATCCAACCGTATCCGCAAAAACGACTTCGGCATTATTTGGCAAAACGTAACGGCGTAAAGTTGGGTCAAGCGTTGCAAAAAGTTGGTCAGCCGCGTAAATATCTGCGCCTGTTAGCGTGTTGAAAAGCGTTGATTTTCCTGCATTCGTGTAACCGACTAAGGAAATTGTCGGTGTTTCGGATTTTTTACGTTGTGAGCGTCCTTGATGACGTTGTTTATCCACTTTATCAAGGCGTTGTTGAATTTGTTTTAATCGCACTGCTAATAAACGACGGTCAGTTTCAAGTTGCGTTTCACCAGGTCCTCGCATCCCGATGCCGCCTTTTTGACGTTCTAAATGCGTCCAGCCACGAACAAGTCGGGTTGATAAATGTTTCAGTTGCGCGAGTTCAACCTGTAACTTCCCTTCAAAGGATTGCGCTCGTTGCGCGAAAATATCAAGAATTAGTCCGTTTCTATCGACAACGCGAACCCCCAAAAAGCGTTCTAAATTGCGTTCTTGACTCGGTGAAAGCGCATGATTAAACAGCACAACATCGGCTTCAAACAATTCAATCGCGGATTTTAATTCGTCGAGTTTTCCTGTTCCGATAAAGTATTTCGGGTCAGGACGTTGCCGTCCGCCTGTGACAACATGAACAGGGTCAGTTGCCGCCGATTTTGCTAATTCTTTGAGTTCTTCCAAATGCGCGTCACCATGATGAAAAATCATGTGAACTAAAATCGCGCGTTCGCCTGTATCAGGACGTTCTGAAACTAAATCTTGCATCCGTTATTCGTCGCTGTCATCAAGGGTTGCACCATCTAAACGCACCATTTTACTCGGCACAATAGTTGAAATTGCGTGTTTATAAACCATTTGGCTAACCGTATTTTTTAGCATAATGACGTATTGATCAAATGAATCAATTTTGCCCTGCAACTTAATTCCGTTCACCAAAAAAATGGAAACGGGCGTGTGGTCTTTTCTAAGAATGTTTAGAAAGTTATCTTGTAAATTTTGACTTTTGGACATCCGATTTCTCCTTTGTTATTTTTATTTTTTGATTAAATCTTTTACTAAAAATCTAATTTTGCTGCAATCTATCTTGTGTATAAAGCGTTGCGGCAATAATTGCAACAGGTGCGGCAACGATATTTATAACAGGTAATGATTGAGCTAATGTTACCAAACCACCAAAACTTAATGCGCTAAATTTCATTTTACTTAGTTGCGCTTTTTGCTCTAAAAATAATACACCACGATTTTCTAATGGAAATGCAAAATACTCCAACGCGACGCACCACGCGCTAAATCCTAACCAAAGCAACGGCGCAACTAAATTCACAATGGGGATTAAAAATAAAATTAACAGCGGTAACGTGCGTGTTAACGAATATCGCAAACGATTCAATTCCGCTTTCCAAACTTGCATTGCACTGGGTTCAAACGTTGATAATTGTGGTGCATCAATTACGACAAGCGTTTTTGCGGCAAGTTTTGCATAAAATGGCGCGGCAATCAGATTCGCTAACAATGAAAATGTAAAAAATCCCACTAAACAAAAACTAATGAAAAATAGCGGATAAATTAACCATGTTAGCCAATGCAAACTGTCAGGAATCGCTTGCGTAATCCACGAATCCAAATACCAATATCCTAAAAATAAAGCCACGCTGTACAACACAACGTTAATTACAATGGGAATTAACACAAACGAACGTAACGCTGGCG
>JBASLW010000144.1:0-2045 GCA_049656545.1 Methylococcaceae bacterium | reverse complement strand
TTTTACTATTTTAAGAAAATATATCCCTTGTTGACTAAACCCCGATTCAATTTGTTAATGTGAGTCGGGAATTAACAGCTTACTTTCACCAAATGGATTTACGTTAAAATCCCCTTCATTTTTAATTCTTTATTCTTTCAAATGCGCCTAAAAACACTTTTTCGTTTAGTTCATATTCATTGGGTTTTCATTCGTCACGGCGTAGATGAACTCGTTTTACAAGCGCCTTTCATGCGCCCGATTCGTTATTTAGCGATTCTTTCACCTTATGCCCGTTTTAAAAATGATGCTGATTCACGCGGTGTCAGAATTCGCAAAACGTTGGAAGATTTAGGGGCAATTTATGTCAAATTTGGACAAGCTCTTTCAACGCGAAAAGATTTATTACCCGATGATATTGCGGATGAATTAGTAAAACTGCAAGACCGCGTACCGCCATTTTCAAGTGATTTAGCGATTGAAATTATTGAAAAAGCGTTAGGAATGCCAATTGAAAAAGCGTTTGCAGAGTTTGATGCGATTCCTTTAGCCTCGGCTTCTGTCGCGCAGGTTCACACCGCAAAATTGCATACAGGCGAAGAAGTGGTCGTTAAAGTTTTACGACCCAATATCGCGCCACGCATCGCATCCGATATTGGCTTGCTTTATGAATTAGCGAAATTAGCAGAACGTTTTTGGGCAGACGGAAAGCGTTTGCGCGGTACAGAAATCGTCGCTGAATTTGAAAAAACGACGTTAGATGAACTTGATTTAATGCGTGAAGGTTCAAATGCGGCAAAATTACGCCGTAATTTTGAAGGTTCAGAAATTTTATACGTCCCTGAAATTCATTGGGAATTCACGCGCAAAAACATTTTAGTGATGGAGCGAATTCACGGCATTCCCGTGGGTGAAATTGAACAGTTAAAAGAAGCAGGTGCAGATTTTAAAGCGTTAGCAGAAAGAGGTGTTGAGATATTTTTTACACAAGTTTTTCGAGATAATTTTTTTCACGCCGATATGCACCCAGGTAACATTTTTGTTGAATTACCTGATAAATATATTGCTGTTGATTTTGGCATTGTCGGCAGTTTGTCAGCGTCAGATCAGCGTTATTTGGCAGAAAATTTCTTAGCATTTTTTAATCAAGATTATCGTCGTGTTGCAGAAATGCACATTCAATCGGGTTGGGTTGCAAGCAATGTTCGTGTTGAAGAATTTGAAGCGGCGATTCGTAGCGTTTGCGAACCCATTTTTGAAAAGCCATTAAAAGATATTTCATTTGGACAAGTTTTGTTAGGACTCTTTCAAACGGCGCGTCGTTTTGATATGCACGTCCAACCACAACTGGTTTTATTACAAAAAACACTGCTTAATATCGAAGGTTTGGGACGACAGCTTTATCCTGATTTGGATTTATGGCAAACGGCAAAACCGTTTTTAGAAAAATGGTTTCAAGAAAGATTAAGTCCAAAAGCGAAAATCAAAAAACTCATTCGACAACTTCCTGATTTCGCCGATCAATTTCCAGAAATTCCGACTTTGCTTTACAAGGCTCTTGATAGTACAGCTCATGCCGAGAAACGGGCAGAAATACAACAACGTGAATTTGCGTTGTTGCGTCAACAAATGGCGGCGCAACAGCGGGGGCAATTTTGGGCAATTTTGATAAGCGCGTTGATGATTTGCGCTGCGATTTGGTTTCGTTAATGGCGAATGACGCGACGAATAGAACCGCTGTCTGTTACCGCTTCTAATACAGGTTCAGGTTGTGCAATTGGCAATTCGCTTGCCAATTTTGCAACTAGCAAGCTGGTTGCAACACTTAATTTGTCGCCCATAGACTGCATGATGTCGCCCATTAACCAGCGGTTTTCATTCGTGAATTGTTCTAATTCAAACGGTGTTCTAATCGCAACTAACACAACGTCTGTCAATATTTTTGCTGATACGGGGCGTGGACGTTTGGAATACATTTCAATTTCACCAAAAAATTGATTTGTTTTAATCACTTCAACGTCAGTTTCCGCATTGTTTTCAGCATCATAATGATAAAGCTGTACTGA
>JBASLW010000143.1:0-24120 GCA_049656545.1 Methylococcaceae bacterium | reverse complement strand
AAGTCCACCCTTTAGAGGTATTATTATCGGACTTATTCGCAATGTAGTTGGTTGCTGACCACGTGGCACTATCACCTGCGTTAAATACAAAAGCAGCCCAGCCTGGCGATAAGTAAAAAATATCTTGAGCAGTATTGCCAAATGTAACAGGCGAACCGTTGACAAAATCAAATGCAACACCTTTTTCAGATTCTGATATACGCTTGTTTGTGCCTGTAGCTGGAAGGCTGTTAGGTGTAATCGCCGCAGCAACCCTCAAGTCAGAATTTAGCGTTGTGACTACTTGAGGTTGAGTAGTTCTGACCTTATTCAGAATTATATCTGACACGATTTACACCGATGTGCCAGTGATTTCAGCAGTTGCCGCACTAAAAGCAGACAAGCCAGCATTTGCCCCATTATCAATTTTAATTACAACTTTGAACGCTGATGGAACAAAACCAAATGCACTGTAAATGCTAAATACGTTTGCAGTAGACTGATTTTGAGTTCTAAGAGGTAGTGTACCTAAGAATCGCATAGATGATTCATCAGCAGAGGTGATTGCACCGCCTGTGAAATTTGTAGCGTCAAGAGAACCTAAAGCAAATGCTACTAGCTGTTGATTGCTTGATGTAACAAGAGCCGCTGATTGAGTAGCCCTAACTTCTACGATAACATCTAACGGGTCATTTGCTGTAGTGTCTACTGCATCTGACACAGAATAACCTAGATTTGACACCCCTGTTGGCGATGTTGCAAAAGTTAAAGAGGTTTTTGCTTCTTGAACTAACTTTGACGTAGTAGCCATATTAACCCCTCAATGCTTGTGCTACGGTTTCAAAATTCACGACTAAATCCAGTGACTGTGCAGGTGTAATCAGTGTGTCAGCAAGTGACAAAATGTAATCTTTGTCTGCCTGTACAAATGCAGGTACAAGAGTATCTGCAATCAGTTCATCTAACACTTGCGTCAACTTTGCTAAAATCATTGGATTAGAGCAATCAAACGTTTCAAAATCATCTAACGCTAAATTAACCTGCTGACACGCTACACTTGTGCCGTTTTTAATTGCAACACGCAAATTTTTGAGAATCAAATACTGCTTGATTAACTTCGTTTCAATCGAGCCTTTTGCAGGGATTGACGGCGTGTTGAAGTAATCAACAATCGCCGCATCGTCGGTAAAACCTGTTTTTTGGATTTCAGTTAGTAGCATAAACTACACCGTTGGTTGATTAGCCGTGTAAGTAATCGTCGGGAAATTAACCTGATTACCCGCTGTAATTGCTTGCGATGTTAGCGTTGTTGCGTAAAGCACATCCGACGCGCTCAAAAAAACAATGTGTGTCGCTGTACCTGTGTTGTCTGCAACTGTATCGCTTTCACTTGGCGGTGAATTTAAAACCCGCGCATTGCCTGAATTGGTAATCGTGAAATCGCCCACGACGAAATCCGTTGTAATATCTAAGCTCGCTAACACGTTTGAACCCGCTAAAACGGTCGTGCGTGAATCGCCAGCCGTGTAGCTTGCCACCACAACAATTTTGTTGCAGTTTGTTTTTAAATGATTTAATGAAAGCTCTAAAGCCGCTGGATTTATATATGTTGCCATTACCAAATTCCTCTCTGTTGTATGTCTAAATCAAAACTATCAAGCCGCCATTGAAACGCCGTGCCAGTTGCAAATCGGATTGCAATGTAACGACCACTAATCAAACAATCATTTGAAATCGTTTGTCCGATGACGTGATTCATCACTTCGCCCCAAGTTGGCTCGGTGAACGGGTCATCTTGCGAACCAATTTGAATTTGAACTGTATCGCCGATATTACCCGAAATCCTAGGACGAATGCCGCGTACTAATTTCATATTCTCAGGGACTTCAAAAGACAATCCGCGTCGCTCTAAAAATGCGTTTGGAATTGCGCCGTCAAATGATGCTGATGAATCGAGCATATAAAGTTTAGTGTTAGCACTGCCAGCGATTAACCGCGCCGCCGACGGGACAAAATCGCCACCGTTCCATAACGATAAATCAGAACCCCACGGCGCAGAATCTTGTGACCAATTACCAGCCAAACCATTGTCCACCGCGCCACTTGCCGCGTGGTTCACGTTTGGCATATCTCGCGCCGAAATGGTTTTGTCTTTGTAATTATAAACGATTGCTTTGTCACATGACGCAGAACCGATTGACGGATAACAAATATAAATTTCATTAAAAAACGGATATGAAAAAACGAAACATTTGCCTACGCCGTCTACGTCAATGTTTTGAAATAACCAACGTCGTGTTGCTTTATCGAGTACCGATTGCGCCGAATTACCGTCGTGGATAATGATGTCGTCATTCGTTAAAACGACGTGTGCGCCGTCGATGTCGGCAATACAGTTCCGATTCATTGCGCCCGATTTTCCTAGAATTTTAGTAAATCGAAAGACGTAATTGCCGCCGATGAAATCCATTCGCCATGTTGACTGTTCTTTGTAAATAATGAATGAATCGCGTAATTGCAAGCCGTCAACAATCGGGTCATAGCCTTCTGCGATGTCGTTTTCACCTGCTTGCTTGGTCGCGTCTGCTTCATTCCAAGACGACGGCAAACTTCCAGCGTCAGCAGGATGTGACCATTTCACCATGTAAGGATAATTCACCCCTGACTTAGTAACGTTTAACGCAATTAAGAAGTTTTTGAATGCGCGTAATGACTTGCATGAACAACCCGCTTGCCAGTTCGTTAAATTCACGAATTTGTTAGCAAGGTTCAAGTCCCACGCCATTGGCACAGAACCATCGCCAGCGTTCACAATCGGCACGCCCGAAAGCAGTGTGCTAGTCCATTGATTAACAACGCCCGTGCGTGGCGTGACGTGTGTAATGTCGGTATGCGTTGAAACACCAGCCGTATTTGTTACAGCAAATGCTTTTGTTGGTGTTAAGTAAATCCAATACCGATTGCCAGCAACGTTACACGGCAAAACGTGTTGCGGCACAAACGATGGCGAATTATAAACTTCACCATAACCAAAAAACTGATACGCATAACCATCTAAAAATCGGATGTTTTGGCAATCTGTCCACGCGCCCAATGGCAATTCATGTGCCGATAAATCACGGTTTAAGCCGATTTTTCCCGCGTTTTTTACTTTTACTAACGCCATAATGCAAAAATCCGAATAGGAATAAAAAGAATTGCACAGCCAATAGCCGCGACGATGCACGTTAAAAAATAGTTTTGTGTTGTGTCGTAATCGTTATCCGATAACAACGAATTTAAGCAGTGATTAGGTTCGATAGGCGCAAACGTGAAATCAATCATCCGTTCCAATTTGCGCCAGTTCATAACTGCGACGTGACCGCTTACTGTGCAGTCACATTCGCCGCCGATTAGTGTGTTAAATAATTGGTCAATACTGACTAAAAGACTAAGCCAGTATTTCATCTTTGCGGCTCGTGGCGATTAAGTTTTGAGCAATCAAATAATCAATTGCATCAATCGTTGATTGTAATGTTAAGTCCACTAGCGTCAATCTAACGTCGTCAAGTAATGCCACAAAATCCTTCACAATTAAATCAGTCGATTGATAAATTGCAACGCGCTCAGGTGCAGTGAATCGCAATTTAAACACAATTGGTGAAACTGTTTTAACAATCGTAGGTTCAATGGCTGCAACGTCGGGCTTGGTTAAAACGCCATCAATCAGTGTGTCGCCGTTTTCGGCATTTTCTGGCACGTCAGTGTCATAAAACTTTGCAATATCTGGGTGATACATTTCGTCAGGATTGCCATTGCAAACATCTTGGATAATTTTTAAAACTCTTGCTTTCATTTTATAATTCCGCCGTATGCCAAAATAAAACTACACAACCATTTCCACCTAATCCTTGCGCCGATGCTGGTGTCGCAGTACCAAAAAATGAACCCGCACCAGCTCCGATGCCTCCGTGTCCAGCTCTATAGCCAAATGCTGATTTGCAACCGCCACCGCCACCAAAAACACCACCGTCACCGCCATTTCCTTGTGTTACGCTATATCCTCCACCAGCACCAAACCCGCCATTTCCAGCCGATAATCCAGAACCAGGCGAAATAATACCGCCCGCGCCATCCACACTGCCAAAAGAGCCAGAGCCAGAGAATGTTATATTTGCTGATAGTTTTTTATTTAGCAGTTTATAGAACGGATTGCCGTCAATTGCGCCAAGCGTTTTTGCTGATTCAACCAACCCGCCAGCATTTTGTCCGTTTCCCGCACTGGTGACCGCATTTTTTCCTACTGCTGCACCGCCAGCATCTATTGCGCCATTACCGCCATTACCAAACGGAGAACCCGCCGCGCCGCCACTTGATGCTGAACCCGCGCCAAATCCACCAGTTCCGCCACTCGCTGTAAATGTGTCTTTTAGTACGCTCGAAACCGCACCAGTGCCGCCCGTTGTGACCGACGAATTTCCAGCTACGCCACTTTGTCCGCCTGTTGCAGTTGCCAATGTCCCAACTGACGATGTTCCGCCTTGACCGCCAACAGTAATTAGTGGCAAATTTTCGCCTGGTGTTACATTTAAAACACCCATTGCAAAACCACCGCCAGCACCCGCAGGGACGTTTTGACTTGTTGACGTTGTTGCGCCATTTCCACCACCGCCTACAACATAAATCCCAATTTCAAAAACGTTATCAGGAACAGTGAAAGTGTAACTTCCTGCGGTATCGTAAAATTGAAAATTGTTTGCGTTAATTGTGGTTAATGCTTTTCTTTGTAAAATCGGTGGCGTTGGATAACCATACAAACCTTTATTCATTACATTTTCCCGCCGCGAGCCGTTGTTTTAATGGCATTGGTTTGTGTTGCAGAAACCGTTGAACGCAACGACCATCCAGCTGGTAACACAATCGGCAAAAAGTTTTGATTTGTAAATGAGCTTAAACTGTAATTAAAAGCCTGTGTAGTCGCATTGCCTGTAATTGCCGCAATAGCGGTTTCTTTAAATAAGTGATAAATCGGCGCAACGTTCGTGCTTGAATATGCGCCAACGTCACGCGCTGGAATACTTCCTGTTGATGTAATAGCAAACGTAAATGATGTCGAGCTTGTTACTGTAACGCTTGCATTTGTTACGTTATATGCAACTGGAAACGCATCGCGCAATGTTATCAAATCGCCTGTGATTAAATTGTGAGCTGATGATGTTGTGCAGGTTGCAGTCGTTGTTGCTGATGTAATGCTCTGAATTGTCGGTGAAGGTTCGCCCTCGCATAACCATAAGCGATGCAAACCAGCAACGCTTGTGCCTTCGCAAACCGAATCAATGTTATCAATTCTTAAATCGGTTGTTGTTGCAGCAGCAATTACACCAACCGTTGCCGTTGTTGGTGCTGTATAGGATGTATCAGCCGTTGTTGTTTTTCCCGCGCCAATAACTGCAATCGACGCATATTGTGCTGTAGATGCCATTTAGATAATTCCTTGTTGCATAAGTAAAAAGTCAGGTACGGGATATTCCCACGTTGCCGTTGTGCCGTTTGTTTTAATAAATTTGCCCGCCTGTCCAGCTTGTCCAGGAAAACTACTCGCTAAAACTTCGGACACGACAAAGGATGTTGTAGCAATGCCGTCGTTATTTGTGCCTGTTGGCAAGGTTGGCGCGGTTGGATTTCCTGTTAAGTCTGGTGAATTTAAGTTTGCTTTATAGGCTAATCCGTCAGCAACAAACGCCGTTGTTGCTAAAGCTGTCGTGTTGTCGCCGTTTTGCTTGGTTGTGCCAAACGCGGTTGTTAAGTTTGTTGTGCCATTAAATGTGTGAACGCCTGTCCAAATTTGCCCTGAAATTGCGCCTTTTATCTCCATCAAATTATTCAATTGCGCTTGAATTGCACTTGTTACACCTTTTACAAAATTCAATTCTGTGTGCGTGGCTGTAATTGCACCCGTAATTGCCGCAAATGTATTTTTAATCGTGCTTTTTATCAATCGCAAATGGTCATCACCTTGTGATTTTGCATCCGCTGATGTTGGATTTGTAACCACTAGCCCATTGATATATGTTGTTGTTTCAAGTCCCATAACTACCCCGCAGTAATACTAAAACGTGAACGATTGTTTTCACTGACTAACAATGTATTTTTAACAGTGTTTTCGCTCGATTGTGCTTCACTTAACGCTAAATCTAGTTTTTGTTGCCAGATTTGCATTTGTTCCATATCTCGAATAAAAACAGCCGCTTCAACCAATGCACTGAACAAATAAATGTCAGGATAATTTTCCAAAACATAGTTGGTGTCGGTCGTGGCTAAATCTATTGTTTGCACATAACGCAATCGCAACGGATAAGCATCATCGGCTATACGGTCAAACTGAATTGTGTTTGATTTAATCGCGTAAAACGTTGGATAAGCGCGAATCGGTGAGTAATTTAATTCTGACGATAACTTCAAAATCAATTCCTGCCTTGGTACAAACGATTCAAGCCATAACACAATCGGTGAGCCAAAATCAGCAGGTAAGTTCACAAGTTCACTGCCTGCCGTCGCTGTCAAAACCGCTTCTAATTCTGTGCCGCGAGCTGAAAACACGCGGTTAATGCGTGATTCAGCAAGCGTAATAAAATCAGGAATAACGGCAGTCAAATCGTTACGGTGCAACCAGTTCGCTATTGCTGTCTGGAGTGTTGAGTAATTCGTTATTGCCATCGTCTACCGCCTCAACTGTATTTGATTTTGATTTTTTAGTTTTTTTGCCTAAATCCGCATAATCGACGTAACCTAAATCGCGCAATGCTTTTTCGTCTGTTTCATTTTCTGCAATCGTGACTTTGTAATCGTCGCCGATTTTGCCTAAATATAATGCTTTTGGATAAATCATAATTTCCCCTAAAAACGGGCGTAGCCGAAACCACGCCCGCATTGCTTAGTTAGTGATACGGCACGCCATTTGTGGACGAATCGTTTTGTAGCCGTAAAGCACGTCAATACGACAAGGTAAGTTATCGTTGTTGATGTCATACGCACGAACAATACGCATTGAAATACCGTCGAACACTTCACGACGCGCGAAATCTACGCCTTGCGGTAAGATTAAATCCGCCGTTGCAAACGTAAATGCGTCTTCATGGAATGCCAAGTTTTGACCGTAGTTTGTCGAAGCTGTACCAACCGCCGTAATTACCGCGCCGTTAGCAGGTGACGCGCTAACAGTTTGCAATGCGCCACTTGTGACAATCGGAGGGCTAATACCTAACGACGTTGTGCCATCCGCTGTAATAACAAATTGTTGCAAGTTTGGCATCGTGGCTTTTGTTTCAGGATGAACCTGATACACGCCAGCAATCGTAATCACGTCGCCTTTTTTGAAATCACCACCTAACGATGCAAGCGTTGCGCCTGTTTGCGTTGCGCCGTTGACTGTAACGGTGGTGAAATCCGCACCAGTGGTGTGCGTTGGCAATAACGTGTTTTGATAGAAATCTAAACCAGCCGTTCTACCCATCATGCCCTCACGGTATTGTTCAGCAATTTCTTTACTGTCTTGGAATAACGATTTAAGCCCGTCAACCAAAGACACGGTTGAAACTGGTAACAAATGCGCCGAGCGTTTGCTGTCCATTGGTGTCAAACTTTCGTCTAACTTTTGTTTTGCTTGTAAATAAGTCAATAACGTACTTGGCACTGTGCCAGGCGTACCAACCAAGTTGTACACGTCTTTGTACATATTCAACGCATCCGCCTCGATGTGTGCTGCAAGGCGTGACATTGCAGGGTCAAGAATACGTTTACTGAAATCGTCCAAGCTCAACGTCAATTCAGACGAGCTAAAATTAACATCCACACCCGCTTGCGTTGCGACTTGCAAGGTTGTGTTTGTTTCGGTTGTGTCTTGTGTGCTTAACGTTTTACCAGTACGAACCGTGTATTGGTTTGGTAATCGGATTTTTAATGTATCACCGATTTTCGCGCCAGACTTAGCAAATTGATTGTCGTATTGGCGATTGATGTTGCCAACGAAAGTGAGCTTTTGATGGAGAACACGCAAACCTTCTCTAGTTATCTGTTGCGGTGTAAGTAAGATATTAGCCATTTTGAATAATCCTAAAAAGAATTTCCGTCATCACGACGGTGATTGCGTGTGCTTCACAGCAGACGCGGTTGTTTTTTAACGCTTGTTTTTTCTTGCTTGTTGGTTTCTGTGTTTCATCCACTCATCCATCGACATACGTTCTGGATTTTTAGTTGCGGGAGAGCCACTTTTGCCAACGGTTTTAACGGGTATTGCAGGAGTTGCGGGTTTTTTCGCTACACCTGTTTTTTGTTTGTTCAACACTTGATGTCCAATCATCGCTGCGTGCAACGTTTTCACAATTCTTGGGTCGGTGATTGTTTGTAAATCTTCGACGGAATAGCCAAGCTCTTTGTTTGCAAACGTCATGATGTTAGTTGCCATTTCCTTACCCCAACCTGGTAATTCTTTGGATAAGATGGCATTACCTTCTTCTGATGCTTTTGCGATATATGCGGCGCGTGCTTGTTCAGCTTGCGCGTCGTTACGTCTGATTTGCTCAAGCGTTTGGGTTTTCGTTTCTTTTAAATTCTGAAATTCAAACCAAAGTTGTTGTGCTTGCAATGGGTCTTCGTTACTGATTGCTTGCCAGTTCACTTGTTGGAATTGCTGGAGGCGTTCATCAATAGCAACCACTTTTGCAACATCACGAATGTTTTGCTGAATGCTTTGTTGCTTTTGAGCGGTTTCTGCTTCAAAGGCTTTGCGCGATTCAGCTAATGCTTGCGTTTTCTGTGTGTAATCCGCTTGCATCATGACTAAGGGTTTTAATGCCTTAGGGATTTTGTACTTCTGCCCGTCGTGTTCGACTTCTTCGTCGTCATCGTCGGATTGTGATTCGTCGTCAGATTGTTCTTCGTCGGAATCCTGCTCTAAATCGGTTTCTAATTGCGTGTCGTCTTCTTCGACTGCATCAGGTTCAATGCCTTCAACTTGGTCGTTTTCATCGCTCATTGTTTTAAAGTCCTTAAAGGAAAGTTTTCACCATCACGGTGAGTTGTTAAAAAACTGGTTTCACACAATGGAGGTTCGCTCTCATGTGTGAAGTTACCGCGTGTGTCATCTCGACATGACGCGGTTTGTTACTTATTTCGATAATCTTTCTTTGAGCAAATAACCTTCCAACGCCCAAATCTTTTGAACTGCATTTTCACGCGCATATTTTTGACCTTCTTTAGCGTCAAATTTTTCAGGGCTTACGCACGCTGATTCACCAGAAACATTAAAACCGTTTTTAAGCGTTAACAAACACACGGTAAATGTTGTACCTTCAAACACATGATATTGTTCAGATACAATAGTATTTTCAATTTGTTCAAGCGTTACGCTCGGAATAGTTAAACCTTTTTCAACAATTTCTTTTTCAATTTCTTTATCAAAACTCATTTTCTTATCTCACTGGTGGGTTCATGTTCACAGGTGGTGGCGGCTGATATGGTTGCACAGCGGGGACAATCGGCTGTGCATTAAACACGTCAGGGCTATTCATCACCTGTTGAACGGTTTGTAATACCAACGCCTGTATTTGTTCAGGCGGCATGGCGGGTTGCATGATTTTCAAGCGGTCTGTTTCTGCTTTAAAGCCGTCGATTTTCAATTTTTCAGCATCAATCATATGGTCAAGTTGCAATTGCTGTAACTGCTGACTTGCCTGTGATAATTGCGCTTGTAACATTTGAATCTGTTGATTGTATTGTTGTTGCATCGCTTGCATTTGCGGGTTTTGCCCTTTAACTTCGGGTGGCAACATCATCGCTAAACGTTCTGATATTTCTTCGCTTCCCGCCCAATCCAAGTTTTTAACGAGCAAATCACTAATCAATCCAGCGGCTTGAGGCATAACACGAATCAACTCAAGCATTTGCTCGGCTGCTTCTTCGCGTTTAGTGGAGTAACTTGCGCCACACTCAACGGTCACGTCGTACTTTCCAATCGTTAAATCATAGATTTTCTCAACACCTTTCGGTGTTTGTGTTGGCTGTCCAAGTGGTACGTTAGTTGGCTTTTTGTCTTCGCCCAAAATGCGGATGACACGTTGGTTGTTGTACACGCTAGGAATTAGGTCAACTAAGATTCTTCCTGTGTGGCGAATCGCACGCGATAAGTTGTCGATAAAATGGAACGTCGATGTGTCACTTTCACGTTGACGCGCTAAGATTGCTTTGCCGCTGGTTTCATTGCCTTGTGCGCCCATTCCCGCATCGAATATACCAATAATTGCCTTGATGTCGTCATTGGCATTCATCGCTTCCTGAATCATACCTACAGGAGGTTGCGGGAATGCTTGACGCATAGGAGGCTCGATGCCGTCGTATTCAATGAACGGGTGATTCTTAGTGTTAGCCGTGTTCCATTTCTCGATGTCGGAATTAAACGCGCCTTTCTTGCCAACCCAAGGCGTGCGAGGTGCTAACGCCATCATTTCTGTTGCGTTTGTGCGCCAAAAATTGAACTGACGTTGGCTGTCTTTCGCATCACGGATTAACGAGCGAAAATAACGCTTGCCTTCGACATTCACTTCATCGCCATACACAGGCACAATCGGAATGTAACGACCTGCCCATTCTTTGGTTTCTAAAACTTCAGCACCTGTCAAAATGTATTGCGTGACTTTGTGTGACTTGGTTTCGCGCTGGTTTATGATTGTGACCTGCATCATATCAAACACTTCTTGATGTTTTTTGTACTCGTCCAAATCTAAAACAGAACCATCCGACAACTGGACAATCTCGCGTGTCGATTCTTCACGTTTCCAGTATTCACAAATCAATACCTTTTCGCCGTCAATCCAAGGTTCAGATAGTTGCTCGTAACCTTCCCAATTTACCGCGTCTTTGTCTTTCCAACGTGATTCAAATTCGTCTTTCGTGATAAGTTCCGTAACAAACGCGCAATTCCAATCGCTAGAATCAGCACAATCACTGTCAGGGTCGCCGTAAATGCTAAAAGGATTTGCAATTCGCTCGATGCACAAATCCATGTCGAATGTGTCATCGTATGCATAATCAATGCTTACTCTCCAATAGCCAAAACCCATTGTTACTGCATCTTCTAAAGCGGTGTCGTAAGCAATGTCGGCGTTTGATGTGTATTCAATGTTGCGGATTAAACCGTTCAAGATTTCTGCCGTGTCAGTATCTGAATTTGAATCGACAGGGTGACAGCGGATTGATGGTTTGTTTTGGCGAGAATCATTCACAACTTGGCGAATGTACGCGGGTAATTTGTTGATTGTTAAGCAGGGACGACCGTCGATTTCACGTTGACGCTTAACCGAATCGTCCCATTGTTCACCAAGACGTGCAAACCGTTTGTCTTCAAGTCCTTCGCGGCGATTGTCAGCTTCAACTTCGGCGGCACGCTCAAAGAGTTCTTTTGCATCTTCGAGAATATCCTCGTCCGAATTTTCATCTTCGCCTTCACTTTCGTTTTCTTTAATTGCTTTGTTTGCCATTGTTAAATCCGCTAGGGGAGGTTGCCATCTCACGACAGTATTTTTTGTAAAGTTTGTGAATGTCCGTTCACAGTTTTGACATTATCCCATCCAACCGCCCGAACTATGGGCATAATTTGTTTTATTTTTCTTGGGTTCGGTTGTTGCAACGTCGATGCCAGACATTATCAAATACCGTGTTGCGTCCATGATGTGGTCGTTCTCTTTCACGATATTTCCCTTTTCGTCACGTCGATACAGCCTAAATTCACTTAACCAGTTTGACATTGATTTGAATACTTTGAGCTTGCCAGCCGAGAGCCGTGACCATACGGAAAATAAACCAGCTTCTCGCGCATTGACAGCAGTCTGTATCTGCAATCCCATTTGTATATATTGTTCATATAATTGCTCCCCATCTTTTTGACTACGACCGCGTGACGCTGGGTCAATAACACCATTTATCCATTCGCCGCGACTTTTGATTGATTCAGCGTGTACAACAGGTTCGGCTTGACCGCGATAATGTTCGCTAAACAAATAAACCGTGTCGGTATCTCTATCAATTGCACCCCAAACAACCGCTGTTCTATTCCATCCAACGTCCATGCCGTAGACTTTCGCCCAATGCTCAGGAATCGGGAAGTCGTCGACAACGATGTCCGATTCAGGAACAGGATAAATTGCGCCCGCGCCTAATTGCGGCACACCTTTTGACCGTGCATCACGCTGAAACGGTGGGATTGATTCCCATAATTCTTTTTTCACTGCGTCGTTTAAATGCGGCACGTCGTCCCATGTTGCCATCACGACAAATTTTGAACCGTCGTTTGTTTCGGCTAACTGACCATTTGGCAAAAACGACATAACGACCTGTGACATTCCCATTAGTGGCGTAAATGTCAACATTAACATTCCGTTGTTAGTCATTGTTCTTAAAAGACATTCGGTGTAAATATCTAACGGTGGCTCTTCGTCCATTAGAATCACATCCTGCTCACTGCCTTGAAACGCCTCACGTCTTTGGTCGTAAGATTTCAAGTTAAGCATTGAAATGCCACCACTCGCATGACGAACCGTGATAATTTCAATCGCATCCGCAATGCCAGACTTTGCTTTGGTATCAATCAAGTTAATAAACGGGATTAAACCTGTGCCGTAGTCGCCTGTATTTCCTAGTAATTTCTGTTGCAGAATATCACGAGTTGTCTTGCCCGTATCACCAGCCGCCCACGCTTTAATCGGTTTGTCGAACCTGCGACCTGTCCACCAATCTGGATAATCGCCTGTCAAATGCAAGGTCAATTCATAACAACCGACTGATTCCGTTTTTCCTACACGGTTAGCGGCAAGCATCAGGCGTTGGCGATACTTCGCGCCAGCTTCAAAGAATGATAAGTGCTTTGGATATAGTGACCGTTTTAGTTCGCCGTCGTTTGGAAAATACGACAAAATCTTACGCCGACGTTGACGCAATGCGCGTTCTTCCAAGACGGCTAATAATTCGAGTTTATCCATTCCAGCGTGCATTCCTGCCGATTCTCACGTCGATGTGGGTGAAATTGTTATACACGCCGATGCCTTTGCATTGTTTATTGAAATGAACAACAAGCCAATGCTGAAAGTCGCTTGCATCCATTCCAGCCACACGAACATCGGCGGCATTACCTAAAACATGTTGGCTAAGTTTTGCACCACCGACTTTTTGATTATGTTTTTGACAACGGTAGCCACTCATAATTGTGATTGACTTGCCTAGCTTTTCTCGAATCGCCTGTAATAATTCAATCAAATGCGGGTTCATGCCTAATTCTGGCAATCTACCGCAACATTTACATTTAAATTCGCTGTCGTCGAAATTTTCAGAGAGCTTCATTTTAGTCTCGCCTCAAATTGCGCTGATAATGTGCGAATTAAATCACCGACTTTTTCAAACGTTTCAATCCACTGTTTGCGCTCGTTAGCGTGTGATTCGCTTTGTTTTTGTATTTGAGCGACGAAAGAATCGTGCAATTGTTTTTGTGAATTGACGAACGTAAAGACTAAATAAAACAGGGCTAAGATAACTAACCCTGCTAAACCGAATTGCGCGAATGCGCTAATAGTTGAATCTGGTGCTGGCATAACATGACATCTCTCGACGTGAAAATTTTTGCTTATAATACCAAAAAGCAACAAAGGATATGATGTCCCCGTTTTTTATTTATTCGACAACGCCGCAATTCTTGCATCAAGTTCTTCGTCGGTCATTGCTTCAACAGTTGTAACAGTGGTTTTGATTTCACTAGGCAACACACGACCAATCAGCGATAAAAACGCCTTCGGATTTTTTCGCGCCTGTTCAAGCAAATAACCTTGCCCACCTGCATCATCTAAAGCACCCAAAATCATGTCTTTGAGTGCCTTGGTTACCTTGTTTGGTGCGCCTTTCGGTCTGCCACCCATATTTTTCGGTATTAAACCGTTCATTGGTTAAAATCTCCTGTTTAAATTTGCCGTTTATATCGGTAAAAATCAGCTGTCTTGTTGTCGATGTTATTTTATTCGTCTACAAAAGATATTTGGTTGATTTTATCAATAACCGATTGAAGCTCTAATTTCAGCAAATCAAAAATATATTTGTCTTCATTGCTGATTGCTATTTCTTCATGTTTTGTAAGTCTATAAAGGTCAATGGCAGTTTCTAAAATATCGCTCATACAAAAATTTTTGATTATGTGTGCATCAAACAAAAGACAATCTTCATTAAGCTTTTCTTTGTAACTTCTATCGTATAAAAAATAAGCCATAGTCCCCAAGTATGTAACTGAGTTAATCATCAACTTATTATCTATAACTTTTAGCCCTATATGACTATCGTTAATAACAAATAAATCTTGTTTTTCATCAAAAAAGATTGTTCCTTCTTCATGGCATTCAATCTGCTCGATTGGTCTAACTGCTTTATCACTCATTTATTTTTCCTTTTTAGTTACGCCATCATTCAAAGTTCTTTCTTTAAGAAAAGCATTTTTAAATGATGGTGGTTCATGAAGCCACCAAAGCCGCACGGTTAGTGGCATAGCGAGCAACGTCTTTATTTTCCTTTATCAAGAAAACCTCTTTTCTACTGCCCGACCAATCTCTGCCATCTTTCACCAATTCCAAGCCAAAACGCTTCAAGAAAATGGACATTGTCATCATCGGTCTTTTGAACGTTTTATTGTAATTACCCATGCCATTCGCCGCCAATTCTGCCGCATTCTTTTTAAGCGCGTTACAGAACTTTGTAGCTGTCTTTTCAGTTACAACCAACCCATCACTAGCCGCCACATCAAAAAGCGTCACTAGCAAGCGATTTAACGACGTTTTTGAATAACGTTTGTCTTTAGTTTTGTGGTTCTCATTGTCCCATGTCAATAACTGATGTGGTTCTGCTTGCCAAATTTCATATAAGCCAACGACTTTCATCATGCCGCCGACAAAGTTGTTCACGTCGTCACGTTCAATCGTTTCTAAGCCAACCATCTTTGTTGTGAAATGGCGTTTTAATTTATCGGTTTCAACTTGCGTAAGTGCTTGTTTTTCTGATAGTTGTTCCGCGTCTAACTCGCTTATGACTTCACTGTTAAAAATATCATCGACGGTTTTGTCTTTCACCCGCGACGATAAACCTTTCAATCGTTCGGCTTCAATAAAATCTAATTCATTTTCAGCGCGAGCGTAGTTGATTGTCATGCCGTTAATTTCGGCAAGAAATACAAAGTTGTTGGCAAAGTCGTTTAAATCGGTATTCACACGCGAATACAACTCAATTTTAAGATTACCAAGTTCATTATGTACAAAACTTCCGTTTGCTGATTTCACCATGTAACGCGCCGCTTTAATGCTTTCGCCTTCAATCAGCAAGTCAACGTCTGTTACGCGTTCGCTGTTGCGTTGGCTGCTAAACGAAACAAAAACGTTTTTACTCATCCGATTACGCGCCGTCATTTGCAACGCTTCGTTAGCGGGTAAATTTCCACAGTTAAACAAGAAATTGAACGCAAAGTGTGGCGTGGTAATCGAAACACCCGAGCCGATTGTTGGCGAATGAATCACGCAACGGTATTTCACACATTCTTCATTCGGATTTAACAAGAATGCCGCCTGTCGCGCATCGCCTTTATTTTCTGAATTGATAACCAGAATTTGCTCTGCTGGGACTTGGTTTTCAATTAAATACGTTGCCATTTCGACGGTTTTCTTAATCGACGTTGAAGCCACGATGCAATTGTGACTATCAATAACCGCGCGTAATACGTTGTTCATGTTTGTTTTGTGGTCTGCAACTATGTGAAGTGTTTTTTCATTCACTGCTGCATCGACTTTGATTAAGTTATGCGTTTTGTTACCGCCGTATTTTTTGAAGAATTTAATCGTTTCATCGTTCAAATCCGCATCCGACACGATAACTAAATCAGCCGCTTGAATCGCTAAAATAAATTCATCAAATACTGACTGACGATTTTCAACCGACCCGCTTAAAATATGCTCGATAACCTGACGCGCTTCGTCAATGAACAACACGCGGAAACGTTGGTGAACATTAAACTTAGGTGCTGAATTGACACACAAACCTAATTTTTCAATCATGAAACGCGGGTCTACATCTTCGTAATTATCAATGCCGAATCTGAAGCACGCATCTTTCACAAGTGCAATTCTGTGTGTGATGTAAGCGCAACTGTCATGCGGTAACAATTTGTTAAGCGCAATCATCATATTTGTTTTGCCAGTTCCCAAGCCACGGTCGTCATAATAAAAACCGCTACCGCTTTCCATGATGTGTTGTGCAATTTGGTCGTTGTCCAAACCGTTTAAGTCATGCGCGATAAGTTGCGTATCAAATAATTTATTGGCTTTACGGACGATTTCACGACGTTTATTGTATTCGCGGTGAATAATTGCGCGAACTTGCAAAGGTGCTTCAAAACCGCGTGATTTTAATACGTCGTTGACCTTAGCGACGGCTGTATCAATGCTGTATTTTTTAGGGCATTCACGCGCGATTGCGTGGGCGAGTTTTCTTGATAAATCCTTTAGGTGTTGCTTAGGCGCGTATTTAACCAATTCAAGCAAAAACGCGAGCGCATTGCCTTTGCTGTAATCGTGTGACGAATGGTTGTAAGTATCTGCAAAATCGCATTTAGTGCCGTCTGTGTTTTTTGGAACGATGACCGTCGCGCCAATTTCACGCGCGATTTTCATTGCAACATAAACGCCCACATTGCCTTTTGGGCTAATGTCATTATCAGCGGCGATAGTGATATTTTTACAACCGCGCAATGATGCCGTTTTAACGACTTTCGCCATGTTTCCAACGTCAAGGCACACGACAACAGGTAAGCGGTCAGGATTAGAGAAGTAGCCGCGTTTTTTCGGTGCATTGTATAAAGCTAAACCTGTTGCCAAACCTTCGCACGCCAGAAAACCATCCTTTAGGCGGCTTGCATCGCCGATAACAATAAATCCGTCGCTTGTTTTGCCGATGAAATTCTTATTACGGTCTGTGCCGTGCATTGCGCCATCAAAAATTTGTTGAAAGCCGATGATTTCATTGTTCCAGTCACGAATCCCAAACATGATGCAACCGCTATCACGACGTAAATCTAAGTCATAGAATGCCGCGTCACGTTGCCCAAATTTGCGTGTTAAGTAGTCAAACGTGCCATCTTCTTTTGGTAATTTGTTATAACGCGCCAACGTGGTTTCAAAAAAGCGTTGTTTTTTAATTTCGTCCGCGTCGGGTTTGTGTTCAACTGGTTTTGGTGTTGATACGATTCTTGAAATAGGCGTAAAACTACGTTCAACAGCGTTTTCTTTAACTGATTCATAACCGCTAAATACGGTTGTGATGCCGCCGTGTGCTTTGCAATGGAATGTAATAAACGGAAATTCACGTCCAGCTTTATCAACCTTTGTGTTGCACCACATGGCGACTTTGCCACGGTATTTTTTGTGGTTTTCGATGCCGCGTGTGATTCTGCGACCGCTGAAATCAACTAATTGTGAGGCGCGTTCCCAGTTGATGTTAGCTTCTTCAGCTAAAAAAGCGATTTCATTGTAGTTATTTGAAAGGATGTTTAGCATTGTGATGCCCCTCTGAAGTCGTTAAACCGACAACCGAGCTGTCAAACTCATGGAGGCGGCGTATGTTTTGGGTTGACAGACACGCTTCAGGAACGTGCGAGCATAAGCTCCC
The DNA here is from genome assembly GCA_049656545.1 of Methylococcaceae bacterium. Classification (GTDB taxonomy): domain Bacteria; phylum Pseudomonadota; class Gammaproteobacteria; order Methylococcales; family Methylomonadaceae; genus UBA10906. Next base: position 6,426 of record JBASLW010000143.1, on the reverse strand, counting down.
CAAAATAACGCCGTCATGATATGAAGGTGTTCCTGAAAATATGATAGAGCTGTCAAACTCGTTATGTCTATTATATCTCATAATTCACCTTTTAATAATTCTTTTGCTTCATCAATCGAGCGTGCAATGCCAGCGATACCACCAAATTTTAAAATCATATCCAACCAACGTTTTTGCCCGTCTGTTGGTTTTCCTTTTTCTGTCTTTATCTCAATGCTTACAAATTGAGCAATTGTTTTTCCAACCATGTCAGGCGTGATTTTGATTGAGCGAAATCCGATTAAATCAGATGACGATTTTTCTAACCCAAATCTAACTAATTGCCCTGTTTCGGTTTTTAATGCCCCAACGTTATTACGAAAAACCCGAACATTGCCGTGTGAAATGGCAGGTAGCATGGTGTTTTGGATGAATGTTTCGTTGTTAGCCACGGCTTGCACTCCATTGATGACGTTGTTCTTGAATGCGAGCCGCCCAACCATGCGGATTTTTGTAATTCCTGCTACGACCTAAATCAATCAATTGTTCAGTCGTTTTAGCATTGCGTAACTCAATTTTCTTTTGCTCTTTAATGCGTTGTTCTTCTAAGAATTGAATGTGTGAATCTTCCAATTCAACTAAGAAACCGTCACCGTTTGTCATTTGCGTAACGTCTTTTTTATCTTCTGGGACATTGCCACATTCAGGGCATTCTTTCGCCGCGCTGTGATAAGCACAAAAGCATTCCTGACAAATCCTGACAGGTGGTGCAGACAATCCTTTTTTCTTTTTCTTCTTTGCGTCTAGCGACCAATCGCGTTCCATATCGACTGTGCCGTGTGTGTAAGTCAAACCCGCATGGTCAAGAATAATGCAGTCGGTTTTGTTATCGGCTGGACGCATAACACGACCAACGGATTGCATATAAATGGTGAGTGATTGCGTCGGACGCGCAAGAATGCAACATGACGCGGCTGGTACATCTAAGCCTTCAATAAACAACCCCATGTTTGAAAGCACATCAAATTCACCGTCACGCCATGCTTGCAATGTTGAATCTCGCAAACCAGCAGGTGTTGTGCCGTCTAAATGACGTGCTGAAATACCCACGCTATTAAATTGCTCTGCGATATGTTTTGAATGCTCAACTGACGACGCAAAACAGATTGTTTTACGACCTGCCGCGTGTTGTTGCCAATGCTTGATAATGTCACCTGTAATTGATGACTTATCCATTAAATCAGCGGTTTGTGTTGCGTCAAAATCACCCTTGGATGTTTTGACGCTCGACATATCGGGAGTAAAAGGCGCGAAAACGCGAGGCTTAACTAAAAACCCCTGTGCAATTAGTTCGCGCATAGGAACGACTTGCACCATTTCATGATAAATTTCGCCTAAGCCGCGTCCGTCAAGCCGTATTGGTGTTGCAGTTAAACCGATAAAAACTTTGTTATCGTAATGCTCAACTAAATCCAAAAACGATTTTGAAACGCTTAAATGGGCTTCGTCGAAAAATATAATGTCAGCGGCGGGTTTTTCGCGCTGGGTTAAGGTTTGAACGCTTGCCACTTGAACAGGTGCATCGACGGCTTTGTGACCTGCCATGATGACACCGTGTTTAATGCCAAGTGACGATAGTTTTGCGCTAGTCTGACCCACGATTTCTTTACGATGTGCAACAAATAAAATACGGCTACCTTTGGTGATAGCTAACTCGATAATTCTTGCGGCAATGACAGTTTTACCCGCACCTGTGCTTGCTTGAATTAAAATGCGCTTGATACCACGACGCAGTGCATCTTTTGCACTATCGATAGAATTTACTTGATAAGGACGATAAGTTGTCATAAAATTTTACTCAATTACAGAGTTGTTGAAAAAACGACGCAATAAACCGCGAACTGCCCGAACGCGGTTTTTTTGTGCCTGATTGTTTGTGAAGAATTTCACGTTATGCCGCAGCTAAACCTAAAGTCGACTTTACTTTTTCCTTGTCATCGTTTTTCGTAAAAACACCAATAAATTCACCTAATTCATTTTTAATTAAAAACTGTGTTTGCACTGTATTTGCAAAAACAGCGTTCAATTTTGGAAAATCGCTATCTTTTTTTGAACTCGTTGATTTAAAAACAGCAATTGGAGAAATTTCACTCGCAACTGATATTCTGTCCATAATTACACTTATAATTGATTCACTCATTACACACCTCCAAAAATATCAGGACGAATTTCAGCGCGTGGAATGCCGCTGATTTTTTCAAGTTCCACAATTCTTTCTGCGGGAACTTTTTTTGTAGCTAACCAAAACTGTACCGCTTGTGGAGAAATTCCAAATTTCGACGCTACCATCGTTTGATTCCCCCTTTCTTCTAAGAATTTAAAAATTTCCATTTGTTTAACCTAAAAATAATGTCGCTATATATTACAAGTAATTCTTTAATCATTCAATGTAATCTTAACAAGTTTTTCTTTTATTGCAATTACAAAATTTACTTGTAATATGATAGGCAACAAGCAAAAATTGATTTAAAGGGATTGCTGCCATGACAGAAAAAACAGAACTTGATGATGACGATTTAAAAAGAATTGAAATCGGCAAACGGATTCACAAATCTATTCGTATGGCTGATTTAACAAATACTGATGTTGCAAAAATAATGGGAGTTTCACCGCAAGCAGTACAACAGTGGTGTGCTGGAAAAACGTCGCCAAAATTGGCGCAATTACCAAGATTGGCAAGCGTTTTAAATGTGACGGTTTCTTTTATTGTTTTGGGTGAAGTCGTTGATAATTTGCCAATAAAAGAAATTCCCGAAAGCTCAGACATATTAAGATATATGAGTGGATTAACTATTGAGCAACAAAAAGTAAAAATTCGAGAAATAAAAGACCAATTCCTTGAAAATATAAAAATTTTTAACGAAATGAATCAAAATAGAATGTCACACGCATAGGAATAAAAATGAAAAAAGTAATACTTATTGGTGTAATTGCGTTTTTTAGCGCATTGAATGCAAATGCACATTCAGGCGGAACTGATTCACAAGGTTGCCATATTGACCATAGAACTGGCTTGCGTCACTGTCACTAAGATATGAAAAACATAATTTTTGTTTTTCTATTGTTTGTCGTCGGGTGTTCAGCTAATCCAACACTAACAATTGTTTCACAGCCAGAAGGTGCATTTATCACAGAAAAAGATACGGGTAATTCTTACGGATTAGCACCTGTTACTATTTTTTATGATGGCAACGCGCTTTCAAATTTTAAAACACCAGAAGACTGCTATCTTGTAAAAGGATTTTCTGCAAAGTGGGCTAGTGGAGCAACGTCCGAAATAAATCCGATTAAACTGTGTGGCAATTTAAAGAAATACTACATTACGCTGAATCGTGACCCAGCACATCCAGACTTAGAAAAAGATATGCAAGCCGCAATGCAATCGCAAGCATTGCAAATTCAAAAAGATTCTGTAAATGCCGCAAAGGACTACAACACGCTGTATATGCTAAATAATTTAGCTAAATAAATAAGCCTTTCGGAAATTCCGAATAACTTAAATAAACCGTGCGATTTGCCGTCGTGCGGTTTTTTTTGTCTGAAAATACAAGTTTTACTTGCAATAATTAAGTTTTACTTTAAAATTACACCCGTCAAAGCAAAACGACAAAGTTCTTTAACAAATTGGAAAGTAGAAAAATGAATGAACAAGAACAGGCTACGTCAGTCGTGGCAGAAAAAGACAAAGTGACGTTAAAAATTGGTTTGCCAAAGAACAGCGCAACTTTAGATGACTTGCAAAACTTATTCTCGAAATTGAATGAAGCAACATTTGATAAGTTTGAAGTGGTTGTGAGAATTTCAACGTCAGCAAGCTGATAAGCGTGAAGCCGATTGAACACAGTCGGTTTTGCAGTTACCAGCAAAAACAATCATGGGAATGTTGTTGAGGAATCGCAATCCGCGCTGGTAACTACCATCAATAAAGCATCGCTTGAACAATACCGCAATTTTGTTCCTTGCAAGCATTAAGAGCTTTAAAACGAAATAGCTACTCGTATGCCGTGCTTAGTCCAATCAGTGATGATTGGGTGTTACTGAAATAGAGAAGGTGGAAATTGAATTTCAGGACGTAGGAAACGGTGCTTTATTGATGGTAAATGTTCGGGCTGTCGAACCGTGAAGATGCACGTGATACTAGCCTAACCGAGGCAGAGCCAGAGTTCAGCACTGGCAACCATCAAACACAAAAAAGCCCGCTGTGAACGGGCTAATTAGAAAAAACATCGAGGTAATTATGAATCGTAAAACAATAAATTACAAACACTACCGCGCATTGCGAGTGATTGAAAGCTACAAAACAACCGTGTTACTCAACAACTTACGCAAAATGGTGATGTCATGAACTTTGATAGCGACTGGGACTACTACGACTACGACCAGAACGAAAGAAGTAGAAAAGAACAACAAGACGAATACGACGCGGACATGGCGGACTTGCCAACCTGCGATGAAGATTACTAAAAACCCTTGATGTACCCCTTGGCTCTCCTAGCCAACCATTCAGCACGGTTTAACCGCCGTGCATTTTTTTAGAGGTGTTTATGAGTGAACAAACATTTTACGCACTGATTTTAAGCACGTTTTTAATTGCAGACATTATTGTCTGTCTTGCCATTAAGTACGAAAGAAGCCAAGAATCGCGTCAACGTAGACACGACAAATTGATGACCAAGGCGTTATTTGCAAAACGTCAGAACCCACAAAGGGGCATTTTATGAGTGACAACAATTACGGTTTGCCAACGATTGCCGATTTTTACAGTGGCAACATCAAACAAGCGCAACAGCTCGAACAATTCGCTATTTTAATGAACTGCTCACCAGAACCATCGTGGGTAAAAAAACATCCTTTCGGCGGCTTCAACTATTTGCCAATTGATAAGGTTGAATTTTTACTTAAAAGCATTTTCAAGCAGTTCAGAATCGAAGTGTTAAGCACCAGTGAAATGTTTAACGGCGTGACTTGCACGGTTCGATTGCACTACAAAAACCCAGTAACAGACGAATGGGATTATCACGATGGCGTCGGGGCTGAATCGCTACAAACTAAAAAAGGATGTAGTGCCGCTGATTTTGCTTCAATTAACACCAATGCCTTAGCAATGGCATTGCCGATAGCACGAGCAAGCGCGATAAAAAACGCCGCAATGACGTTTGGCAATCTGTTTGGGGCGAACCTTAATCGACGTGACACGCTAGGTTACCAAGGTGAAGCATCAATCCTTGCAACTATCAAAAAGACGCTAACACCCAACGACACAAAATTATGGGAAAACGCTAAAAACGCTTATCGACGCGATGGCAATCTAAACAAGGTTTTAGAACGTTGCGATATTTCAGCGCAACACGCGGACGCATTACGATTAGAAGTTGAAAAGGAGGATTCCCATGCGCTTTCATGACATTGAACAAAACACGCCCGAATGGTTTGCATTGCGTTTGGGCAAATGCACCGCGTCAAACTTCCAAACGATTATGGCAAATGAAGGCAAGGCATTTGGCGAACCTGCCAAAAAATACGCGCTTCAAATCGCATTAGAACGCATTACAGGCAACAAGTCAGGTGTGAGTTTTAGCAACGCTCACACCGAGCGCGGTCACGAACAAGAGCCAATTGCAAGGGAACTTTATGAATCTGAAAACTTTGTTGATGTCACTAACGGCGGTTTTTTTGATTGTGGCGATTTCGGCGATAGCCCTGACGGGCTTGTTGGTGATGATGGTGTTATCGAAATTAAAAGCGTTATTGCCACAACCCACTTTGACACCTTACGTCGTGGCGATTTTGACCCCGCTTACAAATGGCAGCTCGTGGGGCATTTAGATTGCACTGTCAGGGATTGGGTGGATTTCGTCAGTTATTGCGCTGATTTTCCAGTACATAAACAGTTAATCACACACCGATTACACCGTGACGATTACAGCGACGAAATAGAGCGATTACGGGCGCGTCGTTGTGAGTTTTTAGAACTTGTTAAACAAACTATGGGGTTGATTTTATGAGCATCAATCCAACACTAAACGCACTTGTGAATAAGCAAATCCGCCACTCACAAGCAATAAGTCATTACCAACGCGCTCAACGCACGATGTTTGCACAAATAGGGGTCGATAGGGAATTCGGAACATAAACCCCGTTAAGGAAATAACAGTTTGAAATTAAAAGACTTTATTTTATTACTTCAACGATAATTAAAAATTAAATAATAGCATAGCGGTGTCACATAAACGGTCGTATAAATGACTCTCAAATTTTAGCTAAAAACCAGTAAATTCAAGTCATGTAACCCGTTATTTTATCAATGTAATGCAAACTGCTTTTACATTGATTTTGTGACAAAAAACCTCTTAACGTGGTTTATATTCCGAATTCCCTATCGACCCC
>JBASLW010000142.1:0-2956 GCA_049656545.1 Methylococcaceae bacterium | reverse complement strand
CAGCCAATCAACAAAACACGACATCAAAAAAAATAAAAAAAGTCGTGACTAAATCGACCAAAATACAAGGCGTTGCTTCATGGTACGGCAATTATTTTCATGGCAAAAAAACGGCAACAGGCGAATTATTTGACATGAATGCGATGACAGCAGCGCACAACAGTTTGCCGCTTGATTCGTATGCCGAAATTACTAACACTGCAAATCACAAAACCGTCATCGTGCGAATCAACGATAGAGGTCCTTTTGTTGATAATCGTGTTTTAGATTTGTCTTATTCTGCTGCAAAACAGTTAGGAATGGACGAAGCGGGAACAAGCAAAGTTGAAATCAAAACGATTGCACCGTCACAAGCCTTGCAAAAATTACAAAAACAGAATCAATCTGTTTATTTGCAAATAGGCAGTTTCAACGATAAAAAAGCCGCACAAGAATTATTGACCAATCTCAAAAAGCAACATTTACCTGAACCGAAAATCTTGTCGTCGAGTAATAAAAAATCGACACTTTACAAAGTTCAGTTGCCAATTAAATCGTCACGCAACGCAAATGAGCTGAATGATAAATTGGCTAAAATTGGCATTACTGACACGCAATTTGTGACAGAAACCAATTAAATCAATTGATTGTCATGATACAATCGCGTTCAGTTTTATTCTGTTTCACTCTGACCGAATCACATGACAATCAAATCTTTTTCCCGTTTTACCCTCATTTTTAGCCTTATTTTTTCAACCGCATTTGCTCACGCAGAAGAATTTGAAATTCTCACACCCGCTCCACCAAAAATTGCAGCAAGCAGTTTTATTTTGATGGATTACAACACAGGCAAAATTCTTGCCGAAAACAACGCTGACATTAAACTTGCGCCAGCGAGTTTAACCAAAATTATGTCTGTCTATGTCGCATTTCGTGAAATCGCCAGCGGACATTTAAAACTCGATGATTTAGCGACTGTTAGCCAAAATGCGTGGCAAACAGGCGGTTCACGAATGTTTTTAGAAGTGAACAATAAAGTCAGTATCGAAGATTTAATCAAAGGTATTGTGATTCAATCGGGTAATGATGCTGCCGTAACACTTGCAGAACATATTGCAGGCAGTGAATCAACGTTTGCTGAAATGATGAATCAACAAGCAGCACGTTTAGGAATGCTTAATAGTCATTTTGAAGACAGCAATGGATTACCTGCTGAAAATCATTACACCAGCGCACGGGATTTAGCGATTGTGACGAAAGCAATTATTGATGAATTTCCTGATTATTACCGTTGGTTTTCACAAAAAGAATTCACTTACAACAAAATTACGCAACACAATCGAAATCAACTTTTAGAACGCGATGAAACTGTAGACGGTGTAAAAACAGGTTTTACCGATGACGCAGGTTATTGTTTAGTTGCTTCTGCGATGCGTGAAAATATGCGTTTAATTTCAGTTGTGATGGGGACAAGTAGCGCAAATGCCCGTGCAAACGAAAATCAAAATTTACTTAATTACGGTTTCCGTTTTTTTGAAGGTCACAAACTTTACGATGCAAATAAACAACTTGCTGAAGCGCGAGTTTGGAAAGGCGCGATTCAAAATGTGCCGCTGGGTTTGACGAAAGATTTAAACGTTACCATTCCACGTCGTCATTACAACGATTTAAAAGCTGAAATGGTGATTGATAAAAAAGTCACCGCGCCAATTGAAAAAGGCGCGAAACTTGGCGCAATTAAAGTAACATTGAGAAATGATGTTGTAGCAACTGTCGATTTGGTTGCATTAAAACCCGTTGAACAAGGCAACATTTTCCAACGTCTTTACGATAGCATTTTGATGATGAGAGAAAAATCCAATGACAAAAAGTAAAAAAGTTTTTTTAAACGGCGACTATATTGATGCCGACAAAGCCAATGTTTCTGTCATGGACAGAGGTTTTTTATTTGGTGATGGAATTTATGAAGTGATTCCCGTTTATCAGGGCTGTTTTTTTCGTTTCGATTCGCATCTGGAACGCCTTGAAAATAGCTTGAATTTAACGCGCATTGAAAATCCTTATTCACGCGAGCAGTGGCGCGAAATCATGTTGCCGTTAATTGATGAAACAAAAGACCAATATATTTATTTTCAAGTGACACGAGGCACAGCGGCAAAACGTGATCATGCGTTTCCAGTTGGTGTAAAGCCGACAGTTTTTATGATGTGTAACGATATTGCACCTTTTGACGGTAAAGAAAACGGCGTGAAAGCCATTAGTTTGACTGATAACCGTTGGAATGCTTGCAACATTAAAGCAATTGCGCTATTGGGTAACATTTTATTGCGGCAACAAGCCGTTGAGAATGATTGTGCTGAAGCGATTTTGGTACGCGAAGGTTATGTGACAGAAGGTTCAGCAAGTAATGTTTTTGCAGTTATTGACGGTATTTTGATTACACCACCCAAAAATAATTTTATTTTGGCTGGAATTACGCGCGATGTAATTTTGGAACTTGCAACGGCAAACAACATTCCTGTTTCAGAAGACGTAATTTCTTTAGACGCGCTAAAAACAGCGAGTGAAATTTGGTTTGCTAGTTCGACGCGCGAAATTTTGCCTGTGATTGAATTAGATGGTCAGCCTGTTGCAAACGGGAAAGTTGGACAACTTTGGCATCGCATGAATGCTTTATTGCAAGCGTATAAAACCACTTACGCAGCGAGTGAAAAATGAGTGAAGAAAATCAAGAAACGTTATTTGAATTTCCGTGCGAATACGCGATTAAAGCAATGGGAAAATTCACCAATGAATTAGACGTGACAGTAATGGAAATTGTCAGTCGTCACGCGCCCGATACTCATAATCATAAAATCAAATCTAAACCGAGCAAAGACGGAAATTATGTATCAGTAACCGTCACTATTGAAGCGCAAAGCAAACCGCAACTTGATGCAATTTATCAAGATTTAGTCGCGCATCCTCACGTTTTGTA
>JBASLW010000141.1:0-2859 GCA_049656545.1 Methylococcaceae bacterium | reverse complement strand
TTTGTACCGTCTGTGACAGTCAATTGAACGCGAAATTTTCCAACTGAGGTAAATGAATGATTGATTGCGGCTTGTTTTTCATCTGTAGAGCCATCGTTAATTGACCATAAATAATCGCCTTTCACTTTTGCCGCATCAAAGGCAACAGAACTGCCCACTGTAATTTCAGTATCCGTTGCAGGTTTTGTAATAGCGCACGCGGGAACAGTTTTACACGAAGCTGCTGCGCCTTTCACAGGTAACACGACTTGAGATTGTGAATTGTCTTGTGGATTAGTGACTTCAAGACGCACTAAACAGGGAACGGTTGTTGTGCCTAGCAATTGCATTGAAAACGCATTTTTTGCATTGCTGTTCACGGAATAAAGAATGATGTTATTGCTAGCATCATAAGCGGTGATTTTCGCACCTGCGGCAATGGTTTTCGCCGTTTTACCTGCAACAACGACTTTATCAATTTTTGCATCGTATTTTGCCGTTGCGGTAATCGATTTTGCAGCGGCTTGAACAAATTGCGGCGACATTGCCATCGTTGCCATCATCGGTGCGAGCGCGATTAGCCCTAATCGACGCTTTTGCCGAAATGACGGCGGTATTTTTTGATTGGGCATACGCCCCTCCTTTTTTGAAAACTGTTTTTATAAAAACGTTGTGAAATTAACAACCTTTCCTTTTTTGCAACAATTATGCCGATAAAAAAAACCTTATTTTTCATTTATTTATTACAATTTTTATAAAAATCTGATTTATATTTGTGGTATTTCGCCCACTTTTAAATTTGAATTGTGTGATATGACGCAATTCGATATTTAACAAAATAAAAAATCGGCAATAACTGATTTATTTAATTGGTTTTTTAGCTTTTGGTTCAAATCGTGCAATTACAGTTGAAATTCTTGTATTCACTTTCAACACAAAGCCTTAAATTTGATGCGTTTTTTTATTTGGCACATTTTTTTTCCGATATTTCTCATTATTTCGCCGATTTCTAACGGATGGGCGGCGGATGGTGAAGATTTGTCTGATTTCATGCCGATTATTACAGAACCTGCGATTACGCCACCTGTTGTGATAACACCAACTGTGCCTGCTGTTACAACACCAAAACCTTCCACAAACTCCATTTACGACAAGCCTGTTTTACATACCGCAATTCCGTTACTCGATGAAGAAGGCACGCATGTTTTAACGTCAAAAAAACCTTACAGTTCACGCATGAGTTGTAAGGGTTCGGGTTGTCACGACATCGATAAAATTTCACACGCTTATCATTTTGAAATGGGGCGCGATGAAAGCGACGATAAATTTGGTTCACGACGTGGATTTTCTGCGTTGACTTCACCTGCGTATTTTGGTGGTTACAGTTGCCAAAACGAGAATAATCCCACTTGGTTAAGTAAAAAAACGAATGCAAAAGAAACCGATTTTTTAGATTACGGCGCAGTTGGTTTGATTAAAAATTGTGAAGAATGTCATGCAGGTGGCGGTTTTTCCGAAAAAGACAGAACTGGAAAACGTTACGACTTAACTCCAGAAAATGCGGTTTCACTTTTAGATGGTGATTATTTCGAGTGGAATAATAAAAAACTTGAGCAATGGAATTGGAAAAAAAGCGGTGTGATTGAGCCTGATTGCTTAATTTGTCATGCCGATTTTTCACAATTTAAACGCCCCGTTTCGGATTGGAAAAACCAACGCAACGTCGAACTAATTAAAAAAGGGTGGTTTCGTTACGCAAATTCGTCGATGTTGGCATTTTTAAATATGTCACCCGAAAGTGAAAAGGGACAAACGCTGCTAACGCTTGAAACACCTGAAGATTCTGAACCTGTTTTGAAATGGAATTTAGCCGTCTTCGACGAAGACGGTAAAACACTTATTCCAATGCGCCGTTTCCCTGCCAGTGAAAATTGTATGCTTTGTCATGAAACTAGCGAAAAAAGACGCGGATTTTATGGTTTTGGTGAAGCGGCGAAAGTAGAAGCAAATGTTGTTGATGCCAAAGACGATGTGCATAAAGGCAAATCGTGGACAGAAAAAGGTGTAACCCGTTCGATTGAAGATTGTTCTGTTTGTCATGCCAAAGGCGCGTTTAACACCGAATGGGATTTGAATGCTGACCATAATTTTCTAACAGGTTTTTCGGATGAAGATATTCGCCGCGATTTGAATAATCAGCCTAAACCGTTGTCATGTGAACATTGTCATGGCGGTAAAACTTACGGCAGTTCAGAAACGCCATCTTTACCGCATTCTGGACAAAAAACCTTGCTCGACGCGCATCGTGAATTATGGCGAAATCGTGGCGACATGACGGGATACGCTGAAAATACCTTAAATCGCGCCGTGCAAGTGCATTTCAATTCCGTTGCGTGTCAAACCTGTCACATCACAAAATTGTCAGCAGATAACAAACCGTTAAAACCGCGTTTTCGTTATCGCTTCAGCGAAGACGGAAAATCGCGCATCATGCCGTATAACCCTGCTAGTCGTTATTATTGGTTAGACCGCACAAATCAGCGCGTTTTAACGCGAGCCGAACGTTTAAGTGTCACAAATGGCATCGACAGCGAACCGAAAACGTATCAAGACGTAAAAGATTTAAAAATCAAATTTGATGATTTACTCAAAGCAAAAGGGTTTAAAAATCCGAATTCACAAATGATTTGGACAGAAACCAACGAGTATTTAATCAGTCATAACACACGCCCATTAGCTGACACGATGCCTTGCACAGATTGTCACGATAAAAAAGCAAATGGTTCAATCTCTTCAGCAGTAACAAAAACAGGCATTTTAGGTTCTGGAAATATCCGTATCTTGGGCGAATTAAGTGATAACGCCTACCCAAAATTGATA
>JBASLW010000140.1:0-13315 GCA_049656545.1 Methylococcaceae bacterium | reverse complement strand
CATTTACACGTTGCAGACGGTATCAAAGGCGTACTTTTTGCAGTTTGGTCGCCAAATGCCGCGCGTGTTAGCGTCATCGGGGATTTCAACCGCTGGGATGGGCGTTGTCATCCAATGCGGAGTTTAGGCGGTGGCGGCGTTTGGGAATTATTTATTCCTGAATTAGATGCTGGATGTTTATATAAATTTGAATTGTTAAATCGTGCAAGCGGTGAAGTATTGGTAAAAACCGACCCGTATGGACAACAGTTTGAAAATCGTCCGAAAACGGCGGCAGTTGTTGTAGGTAAAAATACACATGAATGGAAAGATACCATTTGGATGGATGCGCGGAAGCAACATGATTGGCTACATCAACCAATGTCAATCTATGAAGTACATTTGGGTTCGTGGAAACGTAACACGCAAGGACATTTTTTAAATTATCGTGACATTGCGGTGCAACTTGTCGAATACGTTAAAAATTTAGGTTTTACGCATATCGAATTATTACCCATTACTGAACATCCGCTTGATGATTCTTGGGGTTATCAAACAACAGGCTATTTCGCGCCAACAAGCCGCTTTGGCAGTGCCGATGATTTCCGTTATTTCGTTGATTATTTTCATCAACACAACATTGGCGTGATTCTCGATTGGGTTCCTGCCCATTTTCCAAAAGATAATTTTGCTCTGGCGCGTTTTGATGGCAGCGCACTTTATGAACATGAAGACCCACGCAAAGGTGAACACCGTGATTGGGGAACGTTGATTTATAACTATGGGCGCAACGAAGTTCGTAACTTTTTGCTTGCGAGTGCCGTTTTTTGGTTAGAAGAATTCCATTTAGACGGTTTGCGTGTTGATGCGGTCGCGTCAATGCTGTATTTGGATTATTCACGCGAAGCCGATGATTGGATTCCCAATTGTTACGGTGGCAATGAAAATTTAGAAGCAATTGATTTCTTGCGTGAACTCAACACCATTACGCACCAGCAACAACCTGGCACGGTGATTATGGCAGAAGAATCCACCTCTTGGCCTCAAGTGACACGTCCGACCTGGGCAGGCGGTTTAGGGTTTTCAATGAAATGGAACATGGGGTGGATGCACGATATTTTAAAATATATGCAAGAAGATCCGATACATCGTCAATATCATCATGACCACCTTACATTCGGAATGCTGTATGCGTTCAGCGAGAATTTCACCCTTCCCTTTTCACACGATGAAGTAGTTCATGGTAAAGGTTCATTGCTCAATAAAATGACTGGAGATGAATGGCAACGTTGCGCGAATTTGCGTTTGCTTTACACGTTTATGTTCGCTTATCCAGGTAAAAAATTATTGTTTATGGGTTGTGAATTTGGACAAGGCACAGAATGGAATTTCAAAAAAGAATTAGATTGGTATGTTTTGGAATATCCACATCACAGTGGTTTGCAAACGCTTGTGAAAGATTTAAATCACCTTTACAAAACTGAACCAGCATTACATCGTCACGATTTTGAACAACGCGGCTTTGAATGGATTGATTGCCACGATGTTCAACAATCAATTCTGTGTTTTCAACGGATTCATGGGCAATCGCGAATTGTTATTGTATTGAATTTCACACCTGTTATCCGCGAAAATTATCGAATTGGTGTTCCTGTAAAAGGAACTTATCGTGAAATTTTTAATTCCGATTCAAGTTATTACGCTGGTTCAAACATTGGAAATGGTGTCATCGAATCTGAAGATAAACCTTGGATGAATCAAGATTATTCGCTCACTTTAACATTGCCGCCTCTTGGTGCGCTTATTTTGAAAATTTAATTTAGTTTTGCTTATGAAAAAAATTCTTTTTGTCACCAGTGAAGCACATCCGTTAATCAAGACAGGTGGATTGGCTGACGTATCGAGTAGTTTGCCTAAAGCCTTAGCGGCAGATTTGGAACAAGAGGTACGTTTAATTTTACCTAATTACGGGGCATTGAAACTTAACAACGAAGTGCAATTGAAAAGTGAATTTCGCGTTGGTAGACGTGCTGTTCGGTTATTAGAAACGAAATTACCCGACACGCCCGTTACAGTTTGGTTAATTGATTGCCCTGAGTATTTTGGTATGGATGGTAATCCATATGTCGATGCATTAGGACATTCTTACCCAAATAATGCCGAACGTTTCGCGCTATTTTGTAGAGCCGTATGTGAAGTTGCTATGAATCGCACCCACCTCGATTGGAAACCCGATATTGTGCATTGTAATGATTGGCAAACGGGGTTAGTGCCTGCATTGTTGTCACTTGAATATCAGTGTCCACAAACTGTTTTTACAATTCATAATATGGCGTATCAAGGGCTTTTCAGTGGTTTAACAGCCTCAGTTTTACAATTACCGCCACAAATTTTGTCGCAAGATGGTTTGGAATTTCACGGTATGATTTCATTTATAAAAGGCGGTATTGCTTACGCTGATAAAATCACAACTGTGAGTCCAACCTATGCACAAGAAATTCAGACGGCTGAATTTGGTTACGGCTTAGAAGGATTATTAACGTATCGTAATGATGATTTGACTGGCATTATTAACGGCATCGATGCGGAATGGAATCCAGAAGCAGATTCACTCATCAATCAGAAATACAATGCCGATTCGTTGCAAAACAAAGTCACAAATAAAACCGCATTACAAGCACGTTTAAATTTACCTGTCGATGAAACTATTTTTACAATTGGTTTAATTAGCAGATTAGTTGAACAAAAAGGTATTGATTTAATTTTAGATTGTTTGTCTGAATTGATGGGCTTACCTTTGCAAATTGTAATGTTGGGCAGCGGTGACAAAGATTTTGAAAAACAATTAAGTCAATTCGCAGCGGCTTATCCACATAAAATGGCGTTGACGTTAGGTTATAACGAAACTTTAGCGCATTTAATCGAAGCAGGAGCGGATGTCTTTTTGATGCCATCACGTTTTGAACCGTGCGGACTGAATCAAATGTATAGTCAACGTTATGGTACATTGCCGATTGTAAGAAATACAGGCGGTTTAGCAGATACCGTCATTGATACATTACCGAATTCGATAGCAAATCAAACCGCAACAGGTTTTATTTTTGAAGAAGAAAACGCGGGGGCATTGTTTGAAACAATTAAACGTGCGTTAGTTTTATACAGTCTTCCTGATGTTTGGCGACAACTTCAAACTAATGCCATGACACGCGATTTTTCTTGGAAAAGTAGTGCTGAACAGTATTTAGATTTGTATGAAAGCATTGACTAACTTTTGAGGATTTAAAATGAACCCGCCTTTATTGCATTTGTGGAAAAAACTTGATTGGGCAAGCATAAAAGTGACCAAACCTTTTGAAACAGGTGAAGGTGTTTTAGATGAAGGCGGTTTTGTTGCATTGGAAATAGATAAATTGTTTGATGCGGTAAATCATGCTGAAACCGTGATTGGACAAAGTGTTTTATTTCGTTCACTGGTTCAGCCGCTTGATGATTTGGAAAAAATTGAACGCAAACAACGTGCTGTTGAAGAATTAAAAAATAATTCGGAATTACGCGCTATTGTTCAAAGAATTATCACGAATGCCGCTTCACACGAAACAGATTTTTATCGTTTATTGTTTGCTGAATTTTTACCGATGTTTGGTACAGCAAAAGATGAAAAACAAATTGAAGGTTACGGTTATGTTCAATATCGGCGTGGCGTGCGCTTTGTTACCGAATTAGTCACCGAAATTCAAAATGCACCCACACCAGAAAGCGATTATTTGTCCGAATTGTTTGAACACATCAAAGCCTTTTCAGGCAGTCGTGTTTATTCATTGATGACAAATGCAGTGTATTTGACCGAAACGGCTCTGCAAACGAAACAAGAACGTAGTAAATCATGGTGGTTGCCTGCGATTGTGTTTTATCCACAACTGTTTAAGCCGTTAATTTTGGCGGGGTTCGCAGGCGTTTTGGGTTCACTTTTTTATTTTGCTCCGTCCCTTGTCACGCAAGCGATTTTATTAACGCCACTTTCATTGATCTATTTTCCTATTGTTGGAAGTTTTGACCGTGATAATTTTATTTTGCCATTGCGAACAACTTTTAAAGAATCGCCTGAATTAGCGGCAACGGTTGATGCACTTGGGCAATTAGACGAATTATTGTCACTTTTAAAACTGGCTGAAAATTTTGGTCATGACATAGTGATGCCAACGTTGATTGAAAGCAAAGAACATCGAAGTGTTTTAAATAATGCGATTAACCCCATTTTAGGGAAAGCTAATTCGGATTATGTCGGTAATGATTTGTCCTTAGATCATGAAAAATTGTTGTTAATTACAGGTCCTAACAGTGGTGGTAAAACCGCATTTTGTAAAACGATTGCTCAAATTCAGGTACTTGCTCAAATCGGTTCATTTGTTCCAGCACATTCAGCAACCTTGAGCATTGCGGATAGAATTTTTTATCAATCCCCAGAAATTAGTCGTTTAAATGATGGAGAAGGACGTTTCGGCGCAGAACTTAAACGCACAAAAGATATTTTTCTTGCAAGTAGCGCGAAAAGTTTGGTGATTTTAGATGAATTATCCGAAGGCACGACGTTTGAGGAAAAAATGGAATCGTCGTTTAACGTGTTAAACGGTTTTTATCGCAAAGGAAACAGCACGCTTTTGATTACGCATAATCATCAACTTGTTGATGAATTGATTAAAAAGCACATAGGCATTCCTAAGCAAGTTGAATTTTTAAATGACGAACCGACACACAAAATCATCGATGGTATTTCGCGTGTTAGTCACGCAGATAGAGTAGCGAAAAAAATCGGTTTTTCTAAAGAAGATATTGATAACTACTTAGAAAATAAGTAGTTAAAACACAAAAGCCAAGCACTGGAATTTTCAGTGCTTGGCTTTTTTTGTTAGCCGTTGATTTTTTGTTCGAGTTCTGCTTGCGTCAAATGCCGCACATCTTCCCCTTTCACCATATAAATCAAATGTTCACAAATATAACAAGCGTGGTCGCCAATACGTTCTAACGCCCGAACCGTCCAAAGCATATCTAGCGAACGAGTAATATGACGAGGATCTTCCATCATTCGTGTAATCAATTGGCGAATAATGCTCGCATATTCTCTATCAACTTGTTCGTCACAACCTGTAATTTCAGTAATTCCATCAATCGACATTCTAGCAAAGCTGTCTAACGCATTGTGCAACATATCTTTAACTAAATCCGCCATGTGCAACAATTCGTGATAATTGTCGTTTTTGCCTTCATTACTTGATAATTGAATGGCTAATTTTGCAATCCGTTCTGCCAAATCGCCAACACGTTCTAACTCGTTAATCACGCTTAAAACGGTCAACAATAAACGTAAATCAAATGCCGCTGGCTGACGCAACGCAATAATTTGCGTACATTCTGCGTCAATCAACATTTCTAACGCATCAATTTGATTATCTTGTTTGATGACGGCTTCAGCCAGTTCCATATCGCCTGTTGTTAAAGCCTCCAACGCTTGTTCAATTTGCTGTTCAACTAAGCCGCCCATTGCTAAAACTTTGTTACGAATATCTTCTAACTCTTTGTTAAAGTTTTCAGAAATGTGGTGTGCTATTTTACTGTTATCCATTTTTCTACCTCAGGTGTCAGCGGGTAAAGAACTATTTAATTGAATTGTTATATCGGCAATGCCTTCGATTTTTGCAGCAATACTTTCTAATTCATTCGCTACCTTAATAACCGAAATTAACAAGTTCAAATCATGTCCTGTTGGTTGGCGTAACGCGATAACGTTTGCACATTCTTCATCAATTGAGGCTTCGTATTCATCAATCACATCATCTTGTTGTAAAACTTGCATTGCTAAATCTGCATTTCCTGTCGTAAAAGCTTCAATCACAAGAGAAAGTTGTTTTTCAACCAAATCACCCATTTCACAGACTTTGGTACGAATCATTTCTAATTCTTGGTCGAACTTCCCTGAAATATGATTTGAATTATTAAATCTATTCATTTTTTATTCTCCTAATTAACCATAACGACCAGTGATGTAATCTTCGGTTTGTTTTTTGACGGGTTTGGTGAAAAGTTGTGTTGTTGAACCCATTTCAATCAATTCACCCATGTACATAAACGCCGTGTAATCTGACACGCGAGCAGCTTGTTGCATATTGTGCGTGACGATAACAATCGTGAATTTTTCTTTGAGTTCGTTAATCAACTCTTCGATTTTCAACGTCGAAATCGGGTCTAACGCCGATGCGGGTTCATCAAGCAATAACACTTCGGGCGCAATCGCAATCGCACGCGCAATCACTAAACGTTGTTGTTGACCGCCTGATAAGCCTAATGCGTTATCATTTAAACGGTCTTTCACTTCGTCCCACAACGCCGCACCGCGTAACGATGTTTCAACGGTTTCTTCTAAAATACGTTTGTCGTTAATGCCTTGAATACGCAAACCATACGTTACATTTTCAAAAATCGATTTTGGAAATGGATTCGGCTTTTGAAAAACCATGCCAACGCGACGACGTAACGCCGCAACATTCACGGATTTGTCGAAAATGTTTTCATCGTGTAACAAAATTTTGCCGTCAATCGTGACGTTATCAACCAAATCATTCATACGGTTAATGCAACGCAACAATGTCGATTTACCGCAACCCGAAGGACCAATAAACGCGGTCACTTTTTTCTTTGGCATTTCCATGTTAATGCCATGCAACGCTTGTTTTTTGCCGTAGTACAAATTGAGATTTTCAACTTTCAAACACGGTTCAACAGGTTCATCGTGTTTGTGGGTACTGCGTAAAATCGAACTCGCATCAAAACTGTGCGAGCGGGGTTCAAATGAAGCCATATTTAACCTTCCAACGCGCGGTATTTTTCGCGCAAGTGATTACGAATAAGAATTGCCGCTAAGTTCAAGCCAATAATAACCAAAACTAGCAATAATGAAGTTGCATAAACGAGTGGACGAGCCGCTTCAACGTTTGGACTTTGAAAACCAACATCATAAATATGAAACCCTAAGTGCATAAATTTACGATCTAAATGCAAAAATGGGTAATTACCATCAAGCGGCAACGTCGGTGCAAGTTTCACAACACCAACCAGCATTAACGGTGCAACTTCACCCGCCGCACGCGCAACCGCCAAAATCAAACCCGTCATCATTGCAGGACTTGCCATTGGTAAAACGGTTTTCCAAAGCGTTTCAATTTTGGTTGCGCCTAACGCTAAACTGCCTTCACGAATCGCTTTTGGCACACGCGCTAAACCTTCTTCAGTTGAAACAATCACAACGGGCAACGTCAAAAGTGCAAGCGTAATTGAAGCCCACATTAAACCTGGTGTTCCGAAAACTGGCGCAGGGGCAGCTTCTGGATAAAATAACGAATCAATACTGCCGCCCAAAATGTAGACGAAAAAGCCTAAGCCAAATACGCCATAAACAATGGATGGCACGCCTGCTAAATTGTTCACCGCAATACGAATCAAGCGGGTTGTGAAACCTTGTTTTGCATATTCACGCAAATACACCGCTGCAATCACACCAAATGGCGTAACAATAATCGACATCATGATAACCATCATAATAGTGCCGAAAATCGCAGGGAAAATACCACCTTCCGTGTTTGCTTCGCGTGGGTCTTCGCTTAAAAATTCACCTAATTTAGAAAAATAACGACCTATTTTTGTGAATACGCCCATTTTGTTGGGTTGCGAAACATCAACGATTTTTGAAAGTGGAATAACAAGTTCTGCACCGCTTTCGGTTGTCGCAACTAAACTATCACGGCGCACTTTTTGATAAAGTTCGCCAAGTTGTGCTTGATACTTTTTGTAATCAACATCGTAAGCGGCTTTTTTGTCCGCAAATTCTTTGACGGTTTGCGCGTTCCATTTACCTTTGAGTTCTAAAGCACGTTGCTCTAAACGCAATTTATCCAAACCGTAGTTAATCGCGCCAATTTCTTTTTTCTCTAAATGCGCGATGTGTTCATGTAATTCAAGCGCAATTTCCAAACGTTCTTGCAAAACATCCCAAGCCTTTTCGCCTGTTGCAATCACGTTTTCGCCTTCTTTCACCGCAGTTAAATTGCCGTAAAAATTACCCCATTCACGACGCTCAATCACAATCAAATTTTCAGGTTGTGATTGCGCTTTGATGTTGCGTTCTTGAATCCAACGAAAATCTGCGCCCGTCAAATCACGGTTGCCTGTTTTCATCAAATACTGAACGAGAACATCTTCATTATCTGCCATTTTGAAACCTGTTGATTTCGCCATCAACGCAGGCGTAATCGTGGTATCAACGTGTTCACCGATGATGGTTTTAACTTGTCCATCGTCTTCTTGATAGCTGAGTTGTACAATCGGTGAAGCCCAAAAATGCCCCACGCCGCGCGCCATAATCAAGCCTAAAATCCCGACCACCATAATTAGACAAGTGCTAACCGCTGCGGCATTAAGCCAAATCCAAGGGCTACCGCTTTTAAACCAAGTTTTAATCATTTTGTTCACCTTTTATAACGAGCTGTATTTTTCGCGTAACCGTTGACGCACAACTTCCGCGAGCGTGTTAAACACAAACGTGAACACAAAAAGCACCAATGCCGCTAAAAATAAAACGCGATAATGCGTGCTATCAACTTCGGATTCTGGCATTTCAACTGCGATATTTGCCGCGAGCGTTCGCAAACCTTGAAACACACTCAAATCCATTACAGGCGTGTTACCTGTCGCCATGAGTACAATCATCGTTTCACCAACTGCGCGACCAAAACCAATCATGATTGCTGAAAAAATACCTGGACTGGCAGTTAATAACACTACTCGCGCCATGGTTTGCCAAGGCGTTGCACCTAACGCTAACGAACCCGTCGTTAAATGTTTTGGCACACTGAAAATCGCATCTTCGGCAATCGAGAAAATTGTCGGTACAACGGCAAAGCCCATTGCAATACCGACAACAAGCGCGTTTCGTTGGTCGTAGCCGATGCCTAATTCGTTTTTGAACCAATCACGCAACGTGCCGCCAAAAATCGCAGATTCCAACGGCACGCTGATTGTGAACGCAAACCAACCAGTCGCTAGAATTACAGGAATCAACATTGCCGCATCCCAACCATCAGGAATTTTGAGACGGATTTCTTCAGGTAAAAATTGCAAACTAAACGCAAACGCCATTACACCAAGCGGCATAATCATCAGCATTCCAAAAAGACCAGCTAAATGCTCTTCAATAAACGGCGCAAGCCATAAACCTGCCAAGAAACCTAAAATTACAGTTGGCAACGCGCCCATGATTTCAATCGCAGGTTTTGCATAAATTCTCATCTGCGGAGCCATGAAATAAGCGGTATAAACTGCACCCATCAATGACAACGGAATCGCAAATAACATCGCATAAAACGCGGCTTTGAGTGTGCCAAAAACCAATGGCGTTAAGCTGTATTTCGGTTCAAAATCGTTGCTTGCCGAAGACGATTGCCAAATGTAGGCAGGTTTTGCATAACTTTCGTACCAAACTTTTTGCCACATCGATTTGAACGATACTTCGGGGTGTTCATTTTCAACTTTCCAAAAATGAATTTTTCCGTCCGCATTTTCAAATAAAAGAGCATTTGCTCGGGGCGATAAAATCGTTGTCAATGGTGCAGCAGTGCTGATTTTTTCTTTAATCAATTCACGTTCTGCTGTTGAATGATAAATTCCCATTTTCCCTTCAGCATCAACGGTAACAAAACCTTTGCGGCGTTGCTCTGCGTCAATTTCAATCACAGGTTTATCAGAAACTTTAAAAGCGCGAATACGTTGAAATGCAGGTTTTGCGAGAGCGTCTTTTACCAAACTCCACTGCGAAACCAAGCCGCTTGAATCACCGATTAAAATTGATAAATCGCCGTTTAGAAACGTCAAACTAGTGATTTTCTGACCTGCTTCAACCACATTTAAAACTTGTTTGATTTCTGGTGCAGATTTTTTGCTGATGTCGATAAAACTCAAACTACCGTCATCGCTGATTAAAAATAAATTGCGGTCTTCTTTATCCACCAAAATGTCGGTGATATTTCCCGCTGGCATATCTAAAAATGAATCGGTACGGGTAAAAGTCGCTTCGTCAGAAAACATCGACTGTTCTTTTTCAATGCTAGTTAAACGAATTTTATCGGCTGTTTTCGCTACAATCGTTGCTGCGCCATCGCCCACTTTGAACGCAATTTTTTCTAATGCCGCGCCCGTGTCATCAACAACTAAAGGCGTTTCACCAAGTGGATATTTTAAAGAGGCTTTAATTTCGCGTTTGTCGCCATTGAATGACACTTTAAATTGTTGTTTCACAATAACGGCTTGACCATTTGATAAGCCGTAAATGACTGCGCCTTCACTTAACGGACTTGCAAGAGCAACGCTAGTAATTTTTGCATCAGGCGGCAATAAAACGGTTTTTTGTGAAAGCGTTTTGCCTGTTTTCGCTTCAAAGAAAATCACTTGTCCACTGTCGGTAAAACGCGCCGCCACTTCGTTTTGTTCTTCAATATTTAAAAATAATGTTTTGCCTGCGGATTCTTCAGGAACAGGGTATTGCGCGACAGATTCTGCACTTGCCGACAAAAAAATCGGAAACACAACGTAAAGTAAATAAAAGAAAATCACCACAATCGCAAAAATAATACTCAAGCCGCCAACTGTCACGGCTCGGCGCATAATCGCGTCTTTGAGCAATCGCCATTTTTCATGGTGCGAAGTTTCTGCTGTATTCAGCGAAGATTGCGAGGTTGAATTGTTTAATTTAGACATAAATTCTTTTTTAAAAAGGTTTAAGGTAAAAAGCAAAAGCCGCAAGCGAATTGTAACAATTCGTTGCGGCTTGGGCTTTAAAGAAATAAGCCTTCGTTTATTTCAACTTAGCCAATTCTTTTTCCACAACTTTTGCTGGGAGTGGAATATAACCATCTTTTATGACAACTTGTTGACCTGTTTTAGAAAGTACCATTTTCATAAATTCTAAATCCAATGGTGCAAGTGGTGTATTTGGTTTTTTATTGACATAAACATACAAATAACGGGTTAATGGATACGTTCCATTTACAGCATTTGCAGGCGTTGCTTCAATAAATTTGTCAGAACCTTTTTTCGCTAAAGCGACCATTTTTACGCCTGATGTTGAATAGCCCATGCCTGAATAACCAATACCATTGACTGACGAAGTGACCGATTGTACAACAGATGCAGAACCTGGTTGTTCATTTACGTTAGCTTTGAAATCACCTTTGCAAAGCGCATGGTCTTTGAAATAACCGTAAGTGCCTGAAACCGAGTTACGTCCATATAATTGAATAGGTTTTGCCGCCCATGCCGCAACACCCGCATCACCCCAATTATCAATTTCTTTTGCGCCGCCGCATTTCAATGTTGACGAGAAAATTGCGTCAACTTGTTCCATCGTCAACCCTTTAACAGGATTGTCTTTGTTGACCATGACAGCTAATGCGTCAACTGCAACAGGAATTGCAGTCGGTTTGTAACCATATTTGCCTTCAAAAGCTTCTAATTCGTCATCTTTCATTTCACGACTCATAGGTCCTAAATTTGATGTACCTTCTGTTAAAGCTGGTGGCGCAGTTGACGAACCTGCCGCTTGAATTTGGATATTTACGTTTGGATAAATTTTGTTGAATTCTTCAGCCCATAACGTCATCAAATTTGCTAAGGTGTCAGAACCTACACTTGATAAATTGCCTGCGACACCACTTGCTTTTTCATAAGCTGGAACGCCTGCTTCAACGGTTTGCACAGCACTTGCGCTCACGCTAATTAAACTTGCTGAAAAGCCAAATGTTGCAAGTAACAATTTGTTTTTAAATAATTTTTTCATGATGAAATTTTATGAATTGAGAAAGTGAAGTTGAATTTTTAACTATTATGAAAATGAAAAATGACAGGATTATTACAACATGGTTTTGATTTTGCTCAAAACTTGTGAAACTAAATCTTCTTCACCAGTGACTAATAAATGCGCGTCTGTTTCACGGCGTAACCAAGTAAATTGCCGTTTTGCGAGTTGGCGCGTTGCGATAATGGCTTTTTCGGTCATCGTATCTAAATCATATTCACCTTGAAAATATGACCACGCTTCACGATAACCTACGGCGCGAATCGCGGGCATTTTGTCATTTAAGTCGCTGCGTAAAAACAATTTTTCAACTTCAGCTAAAAAACCATTTTCGAGCATTTTATGAAAACGTTGAGCAATAATTTCATGCAAAATTTTTCGGTCTTGCGGTGCAATCACAAATTTATGAATGTGATAAGGCAACGCTTGTTGATTATCGGCAAAAAATTCACTCATCGGTTTGCCTGTTAAT
Organism: Methylococcaceae bacterium; assembly: GCA_049656545.1. GTDB lineage: Bacteria > Pseudomonadota > Gammaproteobacteria > Methylococcales > Methylomonadaceae > UBA10906. Next base: position 968 of record JBASLW010000140.1, on the reverse strand, counting down.
TCAAAAATTTCTAATGCACGTTGAACCCGTTGCGGGTCGTTGGGATGAATCCGATTTGCAGATTGTGGGTCGATTTGTGCTAAACGTTGATGCAATACGAATTTTCCATCACGTTCTAATTCCATTTCTAAACGTGTGCGAATTTCAGAATTTGCTGGTGGTAACTCAGCTAAACCTTGCGTTAAGGCATTGAAATAAAGCATCGTACCACCGACCAAAATCGGTAATTTTCCACGCGCTGTAATATCTGCCATCAATGCTAAGGCTTGATGTCGAAATTGACCTGTCGAAAATGACTCGCTTGGGTCGAGAATATCAATTAAATGGTGAGTAATTCCGCTACGTTCTTCTAATGTTGGTTTGGCTGTACCAATGTTCATATCTTTGAAAACTAGCGCAGAATCAACACTGATAATTTCACCATTCAAAAGCTGTGCAAGTTGAACAGCTAAAGCCGTTTTACCAGACGCGGTTGGACCCATAAGAAAAAGAACAGGAGGAAAATTTTCTATTTTTAAATTATTCACATTTTTTAAATAGTTATTAGTTTTAAAAAGGTTTCACCACAGCCAAAATAATAATTCCTATCAAAAAAAGTACAGGAATTTCATTCATCCAACGATAAAAAACATGATTGCGTTTATTTTCATTGGTGCGAAAATCGTTGAACCATTTCCAGCAAAAATAATGGTAAATCACCAAGCACATTAGCATTAGAAATTTAACGTGTAACCAACCTGCGTTGGAATAAATTTGCCATGCACCAGCGATTAAAAGCCAAATACCAAATACAAATGTCGCAATCATCGAGGGTGTCATAATGCCAAAAAGGAGTTTACGTTCCATAATTTTAAAACGCTCATCACTTGCCGCATCGTCGCTCATTGCGTGGTAAACATACAATCTTGGTAGATAAAATAAACCTGCAAACCAACACACCATTGCAATTAAATGCAATGCTTTTAACC
>JBASLW010000139.1:0-10613 GCA_049656545.1 Methylococcaceae bacterium | reverse complement strand
TGTCACTTCAGGCGCGGCCGCGTTTGAAAATATTCCGATGGAACAAGTTGAGCGCGTCGAAATTATTCGTGGTTCACAATCGAGTTTATATGGCTCAGAAGCTATCGGGGGCGTAATTCAAATTTTTACCCGAAAAGGTGGCGATAGTGAAACACCAAAAGTCACGTTAGACGCAGGTGGTGGAACTTATTACACGCATCGCACCGCTGGTTCGGTCAATGGCAAATATAAAAATGCGTGGTACAGTGTTGGTGCGTCAAATTTAAGCAGTGACGGATTTTCAGCACAGCGAAAACCTGCTGATCAAGACAAAGACGGTTATCAAAATACAGCGTTAAATGCCCGCGCAGGCTATAAATTCGATGATAATGCGGATATTGACGCGACGTTTATGCGAGCGGAAGGTAAAAATAAATTTGATGGTTGGAGTGAAGATAACAGCGAGTTTGTGAATCAAGTGATTTCACTAACAGGTAACGTCAATGTGAATAAATTATGGCGTTCAACGTTGCGTTTAGGTCAAACGAATGACGAAGGTCAAAATTTCACACCAGCAGGAAAATTTAGCAGTTTGTTTGAAAGTACGCGCTGGAATGCAAGTTGGTTAAATCAATTTGCTGTTACGGATAATCATCAAATCATTGCAGGCGCAGATTACCGTTTAGATGAAGTGAATAGCACTACTATTTATCAACAAAAATCACGTTACGATGTCGGTGTTTTTGGTGAATTACACAGTCGTTTATTTGATGACCATTTTGTCAATGCGTCGGTACGTTGGGATGAAAACGAAGCATTTGGTGATTATGTCACGGGTAGCATAGGTTGGCGTTTTAATTGGAAACATGGCATCAGTGTGTTGGCGAATTTTGGTAATGCGTTTAAAGCACCAACATTTAATCAACTTTATTGGCCAAACACAGGCTTTGGTGGCGGAAATCCGAATTTGCTACCCGAAGAATCGAAATCTTACGAAGTAGGTTTAGTTGGCGACCATAATTGGGGGCAATGGGAATTGCGAACATATCACACTGATGTGGATAATCTAATTGCGAGTTGGCCGCCGCAAAATATCGGAAAAGCGCAAATTGAAGGTATCGAAGCCGAAATTGGCACCGAAATTTACGGTTTCAGACCTAAATTAACAATGAACTTATTGAATCCTGAAAATAAATTAACAGGAAAAGTATTGCCGCGCCGTTCAGATAAAACGTTGGCATTGGATTTGTCGAAATCGTTTGCAAATGTCGATTTAGGTGTGGCAGTGATTGCACAAGGTCAACGTTTTGATGATGTCGCCAATAAAACGCCTGTTAGTGGTTTTGTGACGGTTGATTTGCGGTCAGCCTACCACTTGAATAAAAATTGGATGTTAAGTGCGAAACTCAATAACTTATTCGATAAAAATTATCAAACCGTAAATACTTACAACATGGCAGACAGAAACTTTTTCGTCTCAATTCATTACAACAATTAAGAGGATTTTTTATGAATATCAAAACCGTTTTACCGTTAATTGCGTTAATGGGAGCAACAAGAATGCACCATTTTGGCGATGCGTTTTCATTACCCGATGCGTCACTTGCGGTGTTTTTTTTAGCAGGTTTATTTTTTAGTTCACGCGCTTTTTTTGTCGCGTTATTGCTTGAAGCGGGATTGCTTGATTACGTTGCGATTTCGCATTTAGGTGTGAGTGATTTTTGTATTTCACCTGCTTATGTTTTTTTGATTCCAACTTATTTTGCGATGTGGTTTGCGGGGCGTTTAAGCGCGAAATTTAAATCAATGCAAGGCACAGAATTAACGTTATCAATTCCTGCAATGGCAACGTTATTCGCATCAACCACCACAGCATTTTTAATTTCAAATGGCAGTTTTTATTGGTTATCGGGAAAGTTTCCCCAAGCCGATTTAATGCAATACGTTGAGCGTATTTCGCATTATTATCCCTCTTACATAGGTTATGCGTTGATGTACGTTATTGTTGGTTTTGCGACGGCAAAAGTTATCAAAATGTTGCCTGATTTGATGGCAAATAAAACCGCTTAATCCGTATTTAAAAAATCAAACCCAACAACGGGCAGTCCTATAGTTGACTATTTTGGTAGGTTAAGTATATTAAATCCACTTTTCATACTTGATTAAAAAAATAGGATTTCCCGTGCGTTTAACAACTAAAGGTCGCTATGCTGTTACTGCGATGCTCGACTTAGCGTTTAACAGTCAAAACAACCCCGTCACACTCACTGATATTGCCGCGCGGCAAACGATTTCGTTGTCTTATTTAGAGCAATTATTCGCCCGTTTGCGAAAAGCCGAAATTGTGGTTGGCGTGCGAGGACCAGGTGGCGGTTATCAATTGCGTGAATCTGCTGAAAAAGTTAGCATTGCGGCGATTATCGAAGCGGTAAATGAACCGATTGATTCTACAAAATGCGGCGGCGAAGCAAATTGTCAACACGATAGCATTTGTTTAACGCACGATTTGTGGGTTGGATTAAGCGAACACATTTACGGTTATTTATCACATATCAGTCTTGCCGATTTGATGCAAAAACGTGATGAACGTCGTGCCGCTGAAGAAGCGGGGGAATGCGTTGTGAAAATCAATAAAATTCGCAAAGTGGCATGATTTATTTTGATAATAATGCCACCACGCCAATTGATGCGCGTGTGTTTGAGGCAATGTTACCGTTTTTAAAAACGATGTACGGTAATCCATCTAGCGTTCATCGTTTGGGACGTATTGCAAAAAGTGCTGTTGAAATGGCGCGTGAACAAGTTGGTGCGTTAATCGATGCACCAGCGTCACAAATTATTTTCACCAGCGGCGGAACAGAAGCGAATAATTTTGCTTTAAATCAATTTTCAAATGGTTTGTTAGCAATTTCAGCAATCGAACACCCTTGCGTTGCAGAACCTGCAGAACGTAAAAATGCTCAAATAATTCCTGTGAATTCTAGCGGTTTGATTGAATCTGAAACGCTTGCTGAATTGATTAAAAATCGTCCTGATTTTGTGTCGATAATGCTTGCCAATAATGAAACAGGCGTGATTCAACCGATTGCCGAAATTGCAGAGCAATTCAATGAAAACGGTATTATTTTTCACACGGATGCAGTGCAGGCGGTTGGAAAAATCCCTGTTTCATTTTCAAAATTAGGCGTGCAAATGCTATCGCTTTCAAGCCATAAAATTTATGGGGCGAAAGGTTGTGGCGCATTGGTTTTTGACAAATCGTTAGCGATTAAACCGTTATTACTCGGCGGCGGACAAGAACAAAATCTACGTTCAGGAACAGAAAATGTCGCTGCCATTGTGGGTTTTGGTAAAGCGGCAGAATTAGCAAAATCCGAATTAGAAATGCGTCACGTCAAAATGTTGGAATTACGTTTGTTGTTAGAATCGGAATTAGAAAAATTGCCGCGCGTGACGATTTTTGCGAAAAATGCACCGCGTTTGCCTAATACAATTTTATTCGGGCTTGATAAAATTGAAGGTGAATGGGTTTTGTTGATGCTCGATAAAAAAGGGATTTGTGTTTCCAGTGGCTCTGCGTGTGCAAGCGAAGGGCAAGAACCCAGTCCCGTTTTACTTGCTATGGGTATTTCGCCCGAACAAGCCAAAACCGCAATTCGGGTTAGTTTAAGTCATCACAATACAACAGCAGAAATTCTGCAATTCATTGAAATTATTAAATCATTTGGAGTTTAAAAAATGTCTGTGACATTAACAGAAAGTGCCGCACAACAAATTCAACGTCAATTAACAAAACGCGGCAATGGTTTGGGATTACGTTTAGCAGTAAAAAAATCAGGTTGTTCAGGTTACGCTTACGTTTTAGATTATGTCGATACACTTGCCGAAAATGACGAGGTATTTGAAAAATTCGATGTAAAAGTGATTGTGAAAAAAGAAGATTTAGACGTTTTAAACGGTATCGAAATTGACTATCGCCGCGATGGTTTAAACGCAGCGTTTAAATTCAATAATCCTAATGTCAAAGGAATGTGTGGCTGTGGGGAAAGTTTCGCGGTTTAAAAACCATCAATTTCAATAAGTCGTCCATCATTTTGCGTGGTTAAATAGATATTCACATCTGCTTTAGGCAAAACACTTTCCCCTTTACACGACCATTCAATTAAACACAGCGCGTTTTGATTCAAATAATCATCAATGCCAATCCATTCCAATTCTTCAGCGTCTGCTAAACGATACAAATCAAAATGAAAAATTTTGCGCTTGGCGACGCTGTATTCTTCAATCACGGCGTAAGTCGGGCTTTTAATTGCGCCTGTCACACCTGCCGCGCGTAATAATCCACGCACTAACGTTGTTTTCCCCGCGCCTAAATCACCATGCAAAAAAACCAACGCTTTTTCAGGTAATTTATCCCAAAGCTGTGCGCCAAATTTCTCTGTTGCGTCGCTATCAATAAGCAAAAACGTATCAGACATTTTTTATAGCGTAAGTAACAGGCGTTTGTTTAGCTGCTACGACCTTATTGCGACCACTTTCTTTTGCTTCGTATAACGCTGCATCAGCAAGTTTAATGGTGTATTTAAAATCAGGATGTCCATCATGAATGGCCGTACCGATACTAATGGTGACGTTTAATGGAACGTTGTTACTTAATTTAAATTCAAATTTTTCGACGGCGAGGCGAATTTTTTCAGCAACAGCATTGATAGCAGGAATTTGAACATCGGCAAGAATAATCAAAAATTCTTCGCCCCCTAAACGAAAGACAAAATCCCCCGCGCGAACTTGTTGCGCCAAAATTTCGGCTAACTGTAACAAAATACGATCACCGTTATCATGTCCGTAGGTATCATTTACATTCTTGAAAAAATCAATGTCAATCATCACACAACCAAACAAAATACCGTTTTCTAAACTGTAACGGGTTTCATGGCGCATGACGGTTTCTAAATATCGACGGTTAAACAAGTGCGTGAGCGGGTCACGTCCGTTTTCTTCTTCAATCGTGTCGTTAGCAAGACAATTTAATATCCAAATTGTCGTAGAAATATGTTCATTTAAATGACTCAATGTTTCTTCAACAGCGTCTGTATTCCCATCCAACAAATAAATCCCTAATAAACGCATATCTTCATCGATGTTATCGAGTTGAAGCACTAAAGAAGTCAGTTCTTTTTTACCTGCTAAAAATAAATGTGCTTTATGTGATACCCATAAACCAAAATTTGAATGGCGAATTGTGCCTTGCATACTCGAATCATATTTATTTTGAGCAATGAGTAATAATAAATTTCGCATCCACTCTGAAAGTGACGTACACAATTTTGAGTAATCAAACGCTAAATTTTGTGACGAAACGTGCATTTTTAGTGATTCTGCATTTTTTTCGTTAATCATCAAATCGTGTTCATAACTTTCGTCGATAATCGCCAATGCTAAATCAAAAATTTGTCCACTTAGAATAATTGCATCTGCAAGTTCATCACGCGATAAATCGGATTCTTTTAAAACTAATGCAACTTGTAATTTGACTAAACCCATTGCGTGGTCAACTAAACTCATGGGCAAATCAATTCGCGCATGAATTTTGCCAATTTCACGTTGATACAAATACATTTTGTGTAAATCATCAACAGTCTCTTGATAAGTCAGCATATCAAAAAGCCATTTTGATAACGTTGCTCGCAGATGATTTTTAACTAAATCATTGTTTAAAAAACGGACGGCTTTTTCATTATTAAGCAATTCACGATAAAAAAAGGTCGCAATTTCATCGGTATGCGGCGCAATGAATGTAGATATTTTTTCAAACAGCCATTTATTTTTTTTAGAATGTAATTTGACGAAGGCTTGTTTGTGCATCGTTTCAAATGGTTTCATAAAAGCTGCACGGGAATTTCGGAAGCTGTTTTGACAACGTTATTTTTAGCATCAAAATACACTAAAACAGGATGATGATTTCGTGCTTCTGTTTCGTCATATTGCGCGTAAGTGCAGATAATTAACAAATCGCCAACACACGCTAAACGTGCCGCCGCACCGTTGACAGAAAACGTTTTTGAACCTGATTCAGCACGAATGGCATAGGTTGTAAAACGTGCGCCGTTGTTGACATTATAAATTTGAATTTGTTCATATTCGCGGATGCCCGCTAAATCTAAAATATCGCTATCTATCGCGCATGAACCTTCGTAACCGAGTTCGGAATTTGTGACATTTGCGCGATGAAGTTTGGCTTTGAGCAAGGTAATTTGCATTGATTGATAAAATAATAAGTCGTTAAAAATAGACGCAATTATCTATGAATTGCGTCGAGCGTTCAATTTTAGTGCGATAGAATAGGCAATTAAAATCTTTGCACCTTGTATTTTTATGACTTTTATTGAATATCAATCTGTTGTCGCACAACTTAACAAATGGAATCACGCTTATCACGTTTTGGACATACCGTTAGTTTCAGATGCCGAATACGATGCCGCATTTCGGCAAATTCAAATTGTTGAACAACAAAATCCCAATTGGATAATGCCCGAATCACCCACACAACGAGTTGGCGATGTTGTCAGTAGCGCATTCAAAAAAATTAGTCATAACGTAAAAATGTTATCGTTGTCGAATGCGTTTTCAATTGATGAAACGGTCGATTTTTTTGTTAAAGCCGCAAAAGAATTAGGCGTGCCATTTTCAGAATTATCGATTTTTAGCGAACCTAAATTAGACGGTTTGGCGATGAGTTTGCATTATGAAAATGGAACGTTAATTTACGGTGCAACGCGCGGTGATGGACAAGTCGGCGAAGATGTCACGCACAACATTAAAACGATTCAATCAATTCCGCTAAAACTCAGTACCAAAAATCCGCCTAAAATTTTAGAAATTCGTGGCGAAGTGTTTATGACCAAAGCCGTTTTTGAACAAATCAATGAATTAGCCAAAACTGAAAATGGTCGCGCGTTTGTCAACCCAAGAAATGCTGCTGCGGGAACAATTCGGCAACTTAATCCCAAAATTGCCGCTGAACGGAATTTGCAATTTATGCCTTACGGCATTGGTGCGTATTCAGGTGAAATATCATTTTCGCGTCATTCTGAAATGTTGAATTATTTTGTCGAATTAGGTTTTAAATCCAGTTCAGATAATCATATTATCTCGGCAAAAAAAAGTGATTTTGAGCAAGATTTTAAACGCATGGAAACTTTACGCGATACGTTACCAATGGAAATTGACGGCATTGTTTATAAAATTGATTTGCTCGATTTTCAGGAAAAATTAGGTTTTATTTCACGTTCGCCAAAATGGGCAATCGCGCGAAAATTCCCCGCACAAACTGTTTATACAACGCTTTTAGATGTTGATTTTCAAGTCGGACGAACAGGTGTTTTAACCCCCGTTGCGCGACTCGAACCTGTTTTTGTCGGTGGCGTAACCGTAAGCAACGCAACATTGCACAATATGGACGAAATTGAACGTTTAAATTTGTGCATCGGTGATAAAGTCGAAATCCATCGGGCAGGTGACGTGATTCCCAAAGTGTCAAAAGTCATTTTTGAAGGTGAAACACGTCGGAAAATTGTTATGCCAACGCATTGTCCTGTTTGTAATTCAATAGTAAAACGTATCGAAAACCAAGCGGCGTATCGTTGCACAGGTGGATTAGTGTGTGGCGCACAAATTGCCGAACGCATTAAATACTATGCTTCGCGTAATTGCTTAAATATCCGTCAACTGGGTACAAAGTTAATTGATGTTTTATGCGAACAAGGCGTTTTGACTAGCATTGCTGACATTTACCGTTTGCAAATCGAAGACATTGCAAATTTAGAAGGGCAGGGCGAAAAAAATGCGAAAAAAATTCTTGCCGCTATTGAAGCCTCAAAACAAACGAAATTTAGTACCTTTTTAACCGCATTGGGAATTCCTGAAGTCGGCGAAAGTGGCGCGAAAAATTTAGCACGCTATTTTAAAACGTTAGAACAATTACGCGCGGCTGATATTGAAATGTTACAACAAGTCCCGGATGTGGGTTTAGTAACTGCAACGAATGTCCGAAATTTTTTTGATGACGTAACGCAAAATCAATTGGTCGATGATTTATGCGCCGCTGGTGTGATGTGGAATGAAATAGAATCGGCTGAAATATCAAAGCCATTTTCAGGTCAAACGTGGGTTTTAACAGGCACATTAAATTCACCACGAAATGAAATCAAAGCAAAATTAGAAAGTTTAGGCGCGAAAGTATCTGGTTCGGTTTCTGCAAAAACAACGATTGTTTTAGCAGGCGAAGCCGCTGGCAGTAAATTAACGCAAGCTGAAAAACTCGGCGTTAAAATTCTTAACGAAACACAATTTTTAGAACTCATCGGAAATTTATGAAATCACTTGTTTTAGCGAGCGGAAATGCAGGAAAAGTCAAAGAATTGCAAGCGTTATTGCCTGCTTACACGCTGATTCCACAAACACAATTTAACGTTTCTGAAATTGAAGAAACAGGGACGACATTTGTTGAAAACGCCATTTTAAAAGCACGTCATGCAGCGAAAATTTCAAATTTACCCGCGATTGCAGATGATTCAGGGTTAGTTGTCGCGGCGTTAAATGATGCGCCTGCCATTTATTCCGCGCGTTATGCCAGTGAAAATGCCTCGGATTCAGACAATATCGCCAAACTTTTACATGAATTAAACGGTGTTTCGATTGAAAAACGACAGGCGTATTTTGTTTGCGTAGTGGTTTTTATGCGTCATGCAAATGACCCATGTCCAATTATCGCGCAAGGGCGTTGGGACGGTTTTATTTTAGAACACCCTCGCGGCGAAAAAGGTTTCGGTTATGACCCCGTTTTTTACGTTCCGACACACGATTGCAGCGCGGCAGAATTGAATTTTGAAATTAAAAATACGCTAAGTCATCGTGCCAAAGCTTTGGCAACATTACAGCAATTGCTTTGAACAATGCGCCATTTTCAACGTTGCGGTAAAATGCAAACTAGCCGAAAAAGCTACTTACAACACCTTAAACTATTTAGGAAACAATAATGCACAACGTAACACTGATAAAAGGCGATGGCATTGGTCCATCGATTATGGATGAGGCAGTTAAAATTATTAACGCTTCGGGCGCAAAAATTAACTGGGATGAAACGCACGCAGGATTGGGGGCGTTTGAAGTATTTGGTACGCCAATTCCCGATGAAACCATGCAATCCATTGACCGCACGCGCGTGGCATTTAAAGGACCTTTGACAACACCAATTGGTGCAGGGTTTAGAAGTATCAATGTTGCATTACGTCAAAAATACGATTTATACGCCAACGTTCGTCCTGCTAAAAGTTGGAAAGGTGTGAACACACGCTACGAAAACGTTGATATTGTGATTGTTCGTGAAAATACCGAAGGACTTTACGCAGGTTTAGAACATTATTTAACACCTAAAAAAGACATTGCTGAAAGTCTTGCTGTCGTCACGCGCGTGGCTTCTGAACGTATTATTGATTATGCGTTTCAATATGCGCGTGATAATGGTCGTAAAAAAGTTACTGTTTGCCACAAAGCAAACATTTTGAAATACACGCAAGGTCTGTTTTTAGAAATCGCGCGTGAAACCGCCGCACGTTATCCTGATATTCAATTTGAAGATGTCATTATCGACGCAGCTTGTATGCACATGGTAATGAATCCACAAAAATTCGATGTGATTGTTTGCACCAATATGTTTGGCGATATTTTGTCAGATTTAACCGCAGGTTTAGTGGGTGGTTTAGGATTGATTGCGGGTGCAAACATCGGTAAAGATGCTGCATTATTTGAAGCTGTTCATGGCAGTGCGCCTGATATTGCTGGGCAAAATAAAGCAAATCCAACCGCTGTCATTATGGCGGGCGTGATGATGTTGCATCATTTAGGCGAACACGCGGCGGCGGAAAAAATTAAAGCGGCGGTTGAAAAAGTCGTGAACGAAGGTATTTTTGTTACACCTGATTTGAACCCGAATTCTAAAGCAGGAACAATTGAAATGGGCGATGCGATTGTCGCTGCGATGGAAAATTTATAAAAAAACTTAGGATTTAATTATGCACGAACTTGTAGAACGCGAATTGTATGAAGCCATCGAATATGCGCGAAGCATCGACGAAGAAACCGCAAAACGCATTTTGATTCAATTTGAAATTGATCAACCGATGTTTTCAACCACATTATTTACGGTTTTTCCGTCGGTCATTGGCGAGCAAAGTGGCGAAGAAAAATACCGTTATTTAGCACATTATTTCGCAGACTTAACTTTTGATGTGTTATGCGTTTATCAAAAAGCGTTTGGTAAAATGCCGCGCACTTTTGATGATGACCCAACATGGATTGAAAGCCAAGCCGCATTGTTAGATAAAGAACTTGCGCCATTGTTGACTTCAAGTCATATCAACGAAAAAGTGGCTAAAAAAATGCGCGAAGACTTCTTTAAACCCAAAGAAGGTGAATTTATTCAAACGGGTTTGGTCGAATTTGTGAATATGGCAATCGACAATTTTGTTGATGAATCTGGCGAAGAATATCATGCCTCAATTATCGATTTGATGAAAACGATGATGTTTGTTGTCGTGCGTATGTTTAATAATCTTTATACGCCTGCTTAAAAA
>JBASLW010000138.1:0-10809 GCA_049656545.1 Methylococcaceae bacterium | reverse complement strand
AAAAGGCTTTGTGCAAACGACGTTGTTTTACACTTTTTGGAATGCTGATATTTTCAGCTTCACGGATGACTTTTTTCAAGCTGTCTTTGCCTGAATGATACATTGCCGTTGCAATCGACATTGGTGAAGGTAAAAACGCTTGAACTTGGTCAGCGCGAAAACCATTTCGTTTCAACCACAACGCAAGTTGTAGCATATCTTCGTCGGTTGTTCCTGGATGCGCGGCGATAAAATACGGAATTAAATACTGTTCTTTTCCAGCTTCTTTGGAAAAACGGTCGAACATTTCTTTAAATCGGTCATACGTTCCCATACCTGGTTTCATCATGCGTGAAAGCACATTTTTTTCGGTATGTTCGGGGGCAATTTTCAAATAACCACCGACATGATGCGTTACCAATTCTTTGACATATTCGGGTGATTCAACGGCTAAGTCATAACGCAAACCTGATGCGATAAAGATTTTTTTGATTCCTTTCAAACCACGAGCGCGACGATAAAGTTTAATGAGTGACGAATGGTCAGTGTTCAAATTTGGACAAATGCCTGGATAAACACAAGATAATTTACGGCACGCGCTTTCGATACTTTTATCTTTACACGCGAGGCGATACATATTTGCCGTAGGTCCTCCTAGGTCAGAAATATGCCCCGTAAATGCGGGCGATGTATCACGAATAGCTTCGATTTCTTTGATAATGGAATCTTCGCTGCGACTTTGAATAATGCGTCCTTCATGTTCTGTAATGGAACAAAAACTACAGCCCCCAAAACAGCCGCGCATGATATTTACCGAATGTTGAATCATTTCAAACGCAGGAATGTTAGCATTGCCATAACTTTTATGAGGCAAACGTGAATACGGCAAATCAAACACACCGTCCATTTCTTGCATCGTGAGCGGAATCGGTGGTGGATTTATCCACACTTCACGGTCGCCATGTTTTTGAATCAACGGACGAGCGTTGTAGGGATTCGTTTCACTGTGCATAACGCGCGAGGCATGAGCATAAAAAATGGGGTCATTTTTCACGGTTTCATACGATGGCAAACGAATCGCGGTTTTTTCGCGTAAGGTTTTAATGTTTTGAATTAACGGCGCGACTTTAATTTCATCGTCATTTACCGTTTCAGATTTATCACAAGGCGGTTCTTCTTGATACGGATTGACAGGCGGCGCAATTGCACCAGGTTTGTCAAAATCTGTTGAATCTTTCACGGCAAAATCAGCAGGAATTTGTTTCACAAAATGTGCTGTGCCACGCATAAATTTTAAATCTTGAACTTTTTCACCTTTCGCTAAACGGTGTGCAACTTCGACAATTGCGCGTTCAGCATTACCGAATAACAATAAATCGGCTTTTGAATCGAGTAATACCGATTTTTTCACGGTATCTGACCAATAATCATAATGCGCGATACGGCGCAAACTCGCTTCAATTCCACCAATAATAATTGGCACATCTTTAAATGCTTCGCGGCAACGGTGTGAATACACATTAACACAACGGTCAGGGCGTTTATCTGCCGCGCCATCGGGCGTGTAAGCGTCATTTGAGCGAATCTTTTTATCTGAGGTGTAACGATTCACCATCGAATCCATGTTGCCACCTGTGACACCAAAAAATAAATTTGGACGACCTAATTTTTGGAAATCTTTTGCACTTGTCCAATCAGGTTGAGCAATCATACCGACACGAAAACCTTGTGCTTCAAGCATTCGCCCAATTAACTCCATGCCAAAACTCGGATGGTCAACGTAAGCATCGCCACTCACGATAATAATATCGCAACTATCCCAGCCTAGTTCGTCCATTTCGGCTCTGCTCATTGGTAATTGTGGCGCGATGCCAAAACGGTGCGCCCAGTATTTGCGATAACTAAAAAGATTTGGTGGCGAGATTGGAGATTGCGGCATTTGTAACTCAAAATTCGTAGTTTGTTTAGGTAGATTGTAGGCGATTAACGTGATGCAACGATAAATTTTTTTGTAATAACACTTCACATTTTAGGGACAAAAGTCACAAAACAAAAAAACCGCTTTACAGCGGTTTTTTTGTTTTGTGCGAAAAAGATGCCGTTTTTATGGCATAAACATTCCACCATTAACGTGCAAAGTTTCGCCTGTGATGTATGCCGCACCATCTGATGCTAAAAAACTTACCGCATGGGCAATTTCTTTTGCATCACCTAAACGTGCCAATGGAATTGCCGCGAGCAAATTATTTTTAATATCGTCGCTGAGTTCTTTGGTCATATCGGTATCAATAAAACCTGGTGCAACGGTGTTCACAGTGATGTTGCGTGAACCCACTTCTTTTGCCATTGATTTGGTAAAACCAATCATGCCCGCTTTTGCGGCAGCGTAATTCGCTTGTCCCGCATTGCCTGTTGAACCAACAACCGACGAAAGGTTAATAATGCGCCCAGTTTTCGCTTTCATCATGCCGCGCAAAACCGCTTTGCTCATGCGGAAAACTGACGTTAAATTGGTCGAAATAATATCGTCCCATTCGTCATCTTTCATTCGCATCAATAAATTGTCGCGGGTAATCCCAGCGTTATTGACCAAAACGTGCGGTGTGCCGAATTCATCTGAAATAGCTTTCATCACAGTTTCAACCGATTCGGCATTTGAAACATCGAGTGTTAAACCTTTGCCGTTTTCGCCTAAATACGCCGAAATTGCCGCCGCGCCATTTTCAGATGTCGCCGTGCCTAAAACGAAAAAGCCATCTTCTGCCAATCTTTCGGCAATTGCCCGTCCAATACCGCGACTTGCGCCTGTTACTAAAGCGATTTTTTTAGTCATTGAGTTGCTCCATTACGTTGTTCATTGTTTCTGTATCGTAAAGTGCGAAATGCGTGGCATCTTTTGCAATACGTTTATTTAAACCGATTAACACTTTTCCCGCGCCACATTCGACAAAGCGATTCACGCCTTGATCAGACATGAATTTAACAGAATCTACCCAGCGTACAGGTTTATAAAGTTGTTCTTTGAGTGCGTGGCGAATCAATTCAGGCGCACGGTGCGACAACACGTCAACGTTATGAATCAGTGTTGCATCAGGTGGGTTAATGGTAATTTTTTCGAGCGCATCAGCCAATTTTTCCGCTGCTGGTAACATTAAAGCGCAGTGCGACGGCACACTAACAGGTAAGAGTAACGCGCGTTTTGCGCCTGCTTCTTTTGCACCAGCCATTGCGCGTTCAACAGCGGTTTTGTGACCTGCGATAACGACTTGACCTTGAGAATTAAAATTCACGGCTGACACCACTTCACCTTGCTCGGCATCTGCACAAATTTTAACTACTTCGTGATCTTCTAAACCTAAAATTGCCGCCATCGCGCCAACGCCTTCGGGTACAGCCTGTTGCATCAATTCACCACGCAAAGCGACGAGTTTTACTGCGTCTTCAAAATTCAACGCGCCTGAGCAAACCAACGCGCTGTATTCGCCTAAACTGTGTCCCGCCATCCACGCTGGACGAATTACGCTATGTTTTGTCCATACGTTCCAAACCGCAACGCCAGTAGCCAGCATCGCAGGTTGCGTGTTGTGCGTTTGATTGAGTTCAGCCGCAAGCGATTCATCGGTAATTAAAGCCCACAAATCTTTGCCTAGCGCATCCGCCGCACGTTCAAAGGTTTGTTTGACTTCTGGATATGTTGCCGCCAAATCGTCAAGCATTCCCACAGATTGCGAACCTTGACCAGGAAAAACAAACGCTAAATTATAATTTTGTTCAGTCATTTCTTGTTAAGTTAAAAGTAATTAAAAGATTTACAAGCGTGAATTCTATCAAAAAAATCGTTATGCACCGTTTTTGTATCAATAATTTAGCGATAATCGAACCCCAACCATTTGCGGGTCACCAACTGCGCCACGCGCTCCTAGTTGTGTTGTGTAGTAATAAGCATCAGTAAGATTATTGACAAAAACATAACCGCTATAATGGTCTTTTACATAACCGACACGCAAATTCACGATTGAATACGCATTTTGAGAAAGCGTATTACCTTCATTGAAATAAGTATTACCTTTCCATTGCCATTCGGCACGCACAAAATAACCTTGTGGATGTTTGTATTGCAACGCAGTAAGTGTGTTGAATTCAGGTACAAATGGCACTGTATTTCCTGTGTAGTTCGCGTTGCTCAAACTATCGTGATAATCGTCAAAACGAATATGTGTATAACCTGCTGTATTTTCTAACACCAAATTTTCAACAAGTTGAATTTGATTTTCAAACTCTACACCATACGACGACACTTTTGCGGCATTAAACGTGGCGTAATTGCCACCTGCAAAAAAACGTTCCACCTGATAATTATCAATTTGATAATAAAAACCTGCCAAATTCGTTTTTACTCGTCCATCAAACCAATCGTTTTTAATACCAATGCTATTTTGCCAAGAGGTTTCTTTACCAAATTGAATAACGCTAGGTTCTGTGTTGGCATAAGTTAAACCACCAGGTTTAAAGCCAAAACCTGTTGCGGCATAAATCAAACTGTGTTCAGAAAAACGATAATCTACGCCCCATTTTGGACTTGCAAAAACAGTTTCATAATCACGATTGACAGCCACTGAAACAGGAATATCCGAATCATAAGTGCTATTCAAATGGCTGGTGACATAATCCAAACGCAAATCGGTGTATAAATTTAAATTTTTAAAACCTTGATACGCCAAATGTCCAAAAATTGCGTAGTTGTCTGTTTCTTTATCTGTCCAAAACACGTCTTTGCTGCTAGTCACGATATTATCCAATTCATCAAATTGTGATGTTGAATAAAATCCGCCCACGTTCCAATTCCATTCGCCTTGTGTTTTCGGGCTGAAACGTATTTCTTGTGACCACGTTGTTTCGCTATTTCTTAAATTTCGAGCGGCAAAACTATTTGGCGTTAAATCTAAATCCACAATAAATGGCAACATCTGCCAAGCACGGCGACTGCTAATTGAAAGCAAGTTGTAATTTTCTAATTCGTAAGCAAGTCGCAAACTTTGACTATCTGAATTTTGTTTGAGTTTTTCAGGCACATTCGCTTTGGTTGTATAAGCATTTGGATTATCCAAGCGTACAAACCGTCCATTTCCAAAATCAAAGTTCTCTTTGGTTAACGTTAAGCGAGCATCAAACTTTGAGGTAGGTTTCCAAGTTAATGAAGCGCGACCACTAAAATTCTCTTGTGAATCGGGGTGATTATTTAAGGTGGTATTTGTTAGAAAACCATCACGTTGATTATAAAAACCACTCAAGTTAAAAAATAAATGGTTTTTAACTAACGCGCCTGACGTTTTCGCATTCACGCCGTAAGAATCATAAGTGCCAACTTCTACACCAACCCCGCTTTTCAATGTGTTATCAGGTTGTTGCGTATGAATATCCACAGCTCCCGCATAGGCATTTCTACCAAAACCAGCAGGTTGAGCATTGCGATAAACCGTCAAACTTTCAATATCAAGCAACTGCCCCATGTTGGTAATCGAACTGCTGTACGCCACATCATCAACATAAAACACCACCGCTGGCGCACTGAAAATAGAGGTGTTCGTCAAACCACGCATCGAAAAGACTTGTCGAAATGAACCAATTCCTTGGTCAGCAAGACTAAAATTCGCAATGTTTTTACTAATATCTTGCAAACGCGCAATGCCACGTTCTGGCAATTCTTCGGCATAAAATTCATTTTTGCTGTCGGCTTCATGGTTAAATGAAGGCTGCATCGTGTTTTGTCCCTGAATTATCATCGGGTCTAATATCACCGACTCTTCTGCTTTCGCCACAATTGCGAAGGCTAAAAAACTAAAACTAATAAAAATGATTGGCTTCATTTTATAACCTCGTTAATGTTGGCTTATCTGAAAATTTGCTATTACTATATTCGACAACGCTCACTTAAAAAACCAAACACTCGCCGCAAACACTAAAAAATGCTACGTTTAATTTTACTTTTTGGATTTTTAGCATTTTATTCCATTGCGACGGCAACCCACGAATTTCCCTTTCCAAATCCCAAAATATCAGATTCAAACACGTTACACGTTGATGTGCCGCAACCTAAACGCCGTGTTTTAGTTATTTATTCTTTTCATGATACGTTGCCTTGGCAGGCTAAAATCAGAGAAGCTCTTTTTGCTCAATTAAATGCAATTCCCCCCGCGCAACGCCCCGAATTATTTGAAGAGCGTTTTGAAGCGCATCGCTTAACGCCGCTGATTTCTAATGAAAATTTTTTAGCGTTACTTGAAGCAAAATATAACAATGTAAAACTCGATTTGCTGATTACAGAAAATGATTATGCGTTTGATTTTATTAAAAATACGCCAAACTTTCTTCCCAATGTAAAACGAAAAGCGTTGACACTGACGCGAGGGCGAGACGATGACGCATTAGTGGTAAATGAAAGAGCAGATTTGAGCATTGATACGATATTAAAAGTTTTACCTAATACGAAGCGGATTATTAGCGTTATAGAAAATTCAGCTTACAACTACAACAATGTTACACATGACACGCTAAAAAAAATGCAAGCGGCTTTGAATGCTAAAAACGTTCAACTCGATATTTGGGACAATTTTAGTTACGAAGAACTTTACGAACAAGCCGCGCGATTACCTAAAAAAGATACCGTGTTATTTGGTTTTCCTATGACAGTAGACAGATTAGGTGTCAACCAAGTTCCCAGAGATGTGATTCAACATTTAAGTGATGTTGCTAGTGTTCCTGTATTTGTCCATCACGATAGTTTTTTTGGATTTGGTGCAGTTGGTGGCTATGTTATCAGTGCAACTAAAGTCGGAGATTTATTAGCGCGTATGGTACTCGGATTAGATGTTCCTAAAACACGCACTGAAATAGATGCTGCAACAAAAGGCAATTATTTTGATGATAATGAATTGAAACGCTGGGGAATTCCTGACGAAAATTTGCCTGCTGATAGCGTTATTTTTAATCGAGAAGAATCTATTTTTTACGCTTATCGCTGGCAAATTCTGGGAACATTATTTGTGTTTATGTTGGAATCATTGTTGGTTGTCGCTTTATTTCGTAGTTTACGCCAACGTAATCAAGCAACACTCGCTTTAGCGCAAGAACGAGATTTATTGGAATATCATGTCGCAGAACGCACGCACGAATTAGCTGAATCGCGCAATTTATTTCAAGAAGCGGCAAAAGTCGCAAAATTCGGGGTGTTTGATTACGACTTAATCACAGGTGAATTGAATTGGGATGATTCGATGTTTGAAATTTACGGCGTGAAACGCGGTGAATTCGCAAACACTTACAATGCGTGGTACGAATTGCTTTTACCCGAAGATAGTAGCTCGGTCAAAACAGCTTTGGAATCGGCAATCCGTGGTGAAAGTGAATTTAATACCGATTTTCGGATTCAACGAAGTCAAGGCGACTATGCGACGATTTATGCGTTGGGGCAGGTTTATCGTGATAGCACAGGAAAAGCGATTCGGATTGTGTGTTTTAACCAAGATATTACCGAACGCAAAGCGGCTGAAAAACGCATCAATTCGTTGGCATTTTATGACCCGCTGACAAATTTACCAAATCGGCGTTTATTGGGAGAAAGATTAAGTCACGCAATTGATTTAGCGACTCGTGAAAATAAAATGTTTGCCGTTTTAATGCTGGATTTAGACCATTTCAAAGAAGTAAACGACGGTTTTGGGCATTTAGCTGGTGACGAATTATTGGTGCAAGTCGCACAACGCATTAGTTCACGTTTGCGTACTGTCGATACCGTTGCACGTTTGGGGGGCGATGAATTTACAATTGTATTAAACCATGTTCATCACATTAAAGATGCGGGCGAAGTTGCAAACGCCATTATTCATGATTTGGTGCAACCGTTTCATTTATCCGTTTGTGACGATATTCATATTGGCACAAGTATCGGTATTAGTTTATATCCGCAACACGCTGATTCCGCTGAAAAATTGATGGATTATTCAGACATGGCGTTATATCAGGCGAAAAAAAGTGGGCGTGGTCGTTTTGCTTATTTTTCAGAAGAATTAACGATTTTGGTACAGGATAGAATTGCGCTTGAAATGCGATTGCGTAAAGCGATTGAACAACAAGAATTTCAGGTTTTTTATCAGCCACAAGTGGAAATTTCGACTGGTAAAATTATTGGTGCAGAAGCTCTCGTGCGATGGATTGACCCACAACAAGGTTTGATTTCACCCATTCATTTTATTCCGCTTGCCGAAGAAACAGGCTTGATTATGGCAATTGGTGAATTTGTCCTTTATGAAACGTGTCGGCAAGGTAAAAAATGGTTAGATGCAGAATTTGAACCGATAATTTTGGCGGTGAATGTTTCGCCATATCAATTTTGCCACAGCGATATTGCAAAATTAGTGAGTAGTACATTAGCAAAAACCGAATTTCCTGCCACGCAATTAGAATTAGAAATGACTGAAAGCGGTTTGATGGAAAATCAGGAAAATGTCATCAATTTATTAGAAAATTTACGCAAACAAGGGATTCATTTAGCCATTGATGATTTTGGAACGGGTTATTCGTCGCTTTCATACCTCAAAAAATTTCCTGTCGATATTTTAAAAATCGATAAAAGTTTTATTGATGGCATTCCTTATGACCAAAGCGATAACGAAATTGCGACTACGATTATTTCAATGGGACATATTTTAGGTTTTAAAGTTTTAGCTGAAGGCGTAGAAAATCGGGAGCAATTGGATTTTTTACACGCAAAAGGCTGTGATATTTATCAAGGCTATTTGAAAAGTAAGCCATTACCTGCAGATAAATTTGAACAGTTGTTATTACAAACAAATTCATAGTCAAAAGTGCGTTCTAGGTTACACTTTCGCACATTTTTTTAAATCATTTTTTATTTCGAGAATTACCATGATGGAAGCGAATTTCGCAAAAATTATTGAAGCTGTCGGCGAAGACTTAACTCGTGAAGGCTTAATTGATACGCCCAAACGCGCTGCAAAAGCGTTTAAATTTTTAAATAACGGTTATGAAAAAACCTTAGAAGAAGTTTTAAATGGCGCAATTTTCACGGCTGATAGCGAAGACATGGTTATCGTGAAAGACATTGAACTCTATTCACTTTGTGAACATCATTTATTGCCGTTTATTGGGAAATGCCATGTCGGCTATTTACCAAACGGTAAAGTGTTAGGATTATCGAAAATTGCTCGCGTTGTGGATATGTTTGCGCGTCGATTGCAAATTCAAGAAAAACTGACTAGCCAAATTGCTGATGCCATTGAAAAAGCCACAGGCGCACGCGGCGTAGCCGTTGTCATTGAAGCAAAACATTTGTGTATGATGATGCGCGGCGTTGAAAAACAAAATTCGGTCATGACAACGTCTGCAATGAAAGGCATTTTCCGCAAAGACATCAGTACACGCTCTGAATTTTTGAATTTAATCAATCGCTAAGGATTAGAAAATGGCAGATAAAAAAATCGGTGTTTTATTGGCAAATTTAGGTTCACCAGCTGAACCTACTGTGCCTGCCGTGCGAAAATTTTTGAAAGATTTTTTAGGTGATAAGCGTGTGGTGAACATTCCGCGTTTTGTGTGGTTGCCGATTTTGCACGGATTTATTTTGCCATTTCGTCCAAAAAAATCACTGCAAGCCTATCTGCGAATTTGGGATAACGAAAAAGGCTCACCGCTCACATTTTTGACGCATCAATTAACTGAAAAATTAGCTGAAAAACTTACGTCACAAAATGTGATTGTCGATTGCGCGATGAGTTACGGCGAGCCTTCAATTCCCAATCAATTACGCAAATTTCAAGAACAAGGCGTAACTGACGTTATCGTTTTACCGCTGTATCCACAGTATTCTTCAACAACAACGGCATCAGTTTATGACAGCGTTGTAAAAGAATTTAATCGTTTATGGCATTTTCCAAATTTTCGATTTGTGAGCGATTACCATCAAAATGATGTTTATATTGCGAAATTAGCCGAATCCATCGAAGCGGCATGGCGCGAAAAACCGAAAAATGAATTACTTGTGATGTCATTTCACGGCTTGCCTGAAATGCTAACCAAAAAAGGCGATCCGTATTTTTATCAATGCAAAAAAACCGCTGAATTGTTAGCCGCAAAATTGGGATTAAAAGAAAATGAATGGAAACTCGTTTTTCAATCGCGTTTTGGTAAAGCAGAATGGTTAAAACCGTATTGCGTTGACGTTTTAGAAGCCTTGCCAAAAGAAGGCGTGAAAACGGTTGATTTAGTTTGCCCAGGTTTTGCCGTGGATTGTTTAGAAACACTTGAAGAAATTGCAATGGAAAATAAACATGTTTTTCAAGAAGCAGGCGGCGGTGATTATCGTTATATTTCTGCGTTAAATGATTCAGATGCGAATGTGGACGTGATGTTAGATATTTTAGGAGATTTGAAATGAGCGCATTAGTTGGCATTATTATGGGTTCAACGTCGGATTGGGAAACGATGGAATTTGCCGCACAAACGCTTGAAAAATTAGGCATTCCGCATGAAGTTGAAGTCGTTTCGGCGCATCGCACGCCTGATAAATTATTCGCTTACGCCGAAAGTGCGGAAAATAAAGGTTTAGAAGTGATTATTGCAGGTGCAGGTGGTGCGGCACATTTACCAGGCATGACAGCGGCAAAAACAGCGATTCCAGTTTTAGGTGTTCCTGTGCAATCGAAAGCCTTAAATGGTATGGATTCGTTGTTATCAATTGTGCAAATGCCTGCAGGAATTCCTGTTGGAACGCTTGCGATTGGTAAAGCTGGTGCGGTAAATGCGGCATTGCTC
>JBASLW010000137.1:0-10986 GCA_049656545.1 Methylococcaceae bacterium | reverse complement strand
CATTTTCATAATTTGATTACTATCATCGGCTAAATTGATATTTAAAACCAACGGTGACAAACTGACGAACATGCCCAAAACATCTCTAAATTTTGCACCGCTTCGATTTAAAACTGGTACACCAATGACAATTTCATTTTGTTGTGTTGTTCGAGAAAAATATAACGCTAACGCACTCAATAAAAGGTGATAAGTTGTACTTTTTTGATTTTGAGCGAATTCCGTTAGTTCGTTATAAAAAGCCCTTTTTAGCAAAAATGTATAAATATTTGCTCTGGGCAACGATTCATTCAGTGTTGTTGGATAATGTTTTTCAATCAGAGAATGCGGAAGCGTTGGAATAACTGAAAACCAATAATCAGCATCACGTTGATAAATCTCTGAAGCAAAATAATCCTGTTCCTGTTGCACATAATCTGCATAACGATGCAGTGTTGGATTATCGCAAGGACAATTTTTTAATAATTCATTGTAAAGTTGACCTAAGCGTGTGAGAGTTACTGTAGTTGACCATCCGTCTGCAATAATATGATGATATTTGGTAAATAAGTAGTGAAGATTCGATTGAATTTTTATGAGTGTAAATTGAATTATTTTTTTATTTTTTCCCAGCACAAAAGGCTTTTGAACACTATTTTTTACCCATTCAATCGCAACAAGTTCAGCATTTTCAACATTAGAAAAATCAATAAATTCAAGTTCTAAATCTGTTTCATCATTGACCGTTTGCCAAAGAGTTTCGTTTTTTTGATAAACAGATAAGCGCAACGCCTCATTTTCTGAAACCAGTTTTTTGAAGGCTTTTTTCAATACGTCACAGTCCAGCTTGCCCTCAATGCGAAGGTATCCTGCGATGTTATAAACAGGGCTATCATGATGTGCGAGTTGATCATACCAAACATCACGTTGGTTCGATGCAAGTGAAAAAGTGGTGTTCATACATTCTCCTTGAGATTTAAATTTTTTAGCCAATTCGTCGTGATATTTTCAACTTGATTTCGCCATTCGCTTGATGAAAAAGTGTGATCTGCTTCAGGAATGTCATAACGATTAACACGCGAATGATTCAATAATGTTTGCCATTTCAAATCAGATTTTACGGTTTCTTTAAATTCTGTTGCCGTTAAATCATTACCGCTCAAAATCAGTAAAATGGAATTTTCAAATTTGCCAAAACAATCACGCATTCGCGTTGGTAAATCAATCGTAGTCGTTCTTTTTGAAATCAGCATTTTTTTAATATGTGATACAAAAGCTAAAAACGAATGCCAATAATTAAATTTAAACCAAAATAATTTTTGCCATAAATCGTGACTGGTTAATCGCTGAAAATAGTAGTGTTTTAAAACTGTTTTTGCTGCACCATTTTCAGTAAAAACCCATGGATTTAAAAGCACTAACCCTTTAACACGCGCATCATGATGACTGTAAAAAAGAGCTGCTGATGCCGCATCACATAATCCCCATAAAACAACGTGTTTTAACGTCGGACAAATTTCAAAAAAATAATCTATTGCCGTGCCAATATCGTCATCAATTTTTTCAAAACCTTGATATTCGCCTTCTGAATCACCTAATCCACGCACATCAAAACGCATGGTTGTAAAACCTTGTTGTGCCAACTGTCGCGCCAATAAAACAAATTGCCGATGACTGCCTACACGGGTTTGCACACCACCTACAATAATCAACACACCAATTGATTTATCTGTATTTGCTTGATGTATCATGCCAATTAGCCGTTTTTTATGGCATTCAAATACAATAGGAATTTCTGTCATTTCATTATTCGCTCGTCGTTGTGCGTTACAATTCTCAAAACATCGAAATTATAAGCCATTGCCCATGCTGCCATTATTTATTGAAAGTGATTTTGGAAAATTATTTGCGATTTATTATCCTGCCACAAACGAACATATATCTAAATCTGCGATTATTCACATTCCTGCTTTTGCTGAAGAAATGAATACATCACGCAAAAAAATCGCAGAGCAAGCACGGGAATTTGCAAAGCAACGTAACGCCGTTTTAGTTTTAGATTTATTTGGTACAGGCGAAAGTGACGGTGATTTTGGAGATGCAACATGGGAAATTTGGTTACAAAATATCGAAACGGCAATTGATTGGTTAACACAACGAGATACCGAAACGATAACTTTATGGGGAATGCGAATTGGCGTGTTGCTTGCGATGGATTTTGTGCATCGCTATCCAAATCGCGTGCAACATTTAATTTCTTGGCAACCTGTTTTAAATGGTGACGTGTTTGTGACGCAATTTTTACGTTTACGCGTTGCCGCAGCAATGATGAATAACAACGCACCACGCGAAAAAACATCAGCGTTGAAACAGCAATTGCAAAATGGACAAAAAATTGAAGTGGCGGGATATTGGCTAAATTCAGATTTGATAAAACGGTTAATAATTTTACGCGCGGAAAATTTGAATTTACACGGCATTGAAAACGACGTTTTAGAATTGCCCGAAACGTCGCTGTAACGGTTTAAGCCTGATAATTCTCTAAACTTTCTAAATGATTTATTGCCTCTTTAATGATTATTTCAATTTCAGGCGTTAATTCATTATTTTTATACACTTTTTCAAGTAAACTTTCCGCAACTAACGCTTCTTTAATCCAACGTTTCATAAAACGGTAATTAGCGTAACTCGTTGCAATTTCACCTGTTTGCGGATTTTTCAAACCTGTTTTTGCTGTTGCAACTTTTGTCGTTTTTGTAACAGGTTTTTCAATAAATTGTGCCATTGGCTTTTCGGGAATTAACGGTGGTACGGTGTGAACTGTTAGCGACATTAACGCTTCTGCGCTGTCATCAATAACATGAGGTTCTTTATCTTCACGAATGGCGACAACAATTACATACGCCGCGTAAATAATGGTTAGTACAAAAAAAATTTCTGTCATGTTTTTACCCTCTTAAAAATAGAAAAATTACCGTTGATAACCCATTGCGTGCCGTGCTAAAACATTTTTCGCAAATGGCAACACATCAAGTAACGCTAAACCCACATTTCGCGCAGCGGCTAAAGCCAACCATTCATTTGAAAAAATCTGTACCACTGCATTGGTAAATTGAATTGTGCGCGATTGGTCAGTTTGTCGAAGTTGTGAAAAACGCTTTAAAAACGCTGTCGCGCCAATATCGCCTGTTTCGTTTTGAGCTTGCAACATTTCAGCCAAAACAACCACATCACGCAAACCTAAATTAAAACCTTGTCCTGCAACAGGATGTAATTGATGCGCCGCATTGCCAATAATCACCGCGCGTTGTGAAATCATTGAATCCGCCTGAATTAACGATAACGGAAACGCACGACGTGGCGCACTTAATTTCAGTTCTCCCAAACGCCAACCGAAACACGTTTGTAATTGGGTCATAAAATCCGTTTCACTCCCCAACATTAACGCTTGAGCATCATCTGTTTTTCGTGTCCAAACGACAGCACAATCATTTGTCCCCATTGGTAACAACGCCAAAGGTCCAGACGAAGTAAAACGTTCGTAAGCGATATTGTGATGGGGTTTTGACGCGGTAATTGTTGTCACTAACGCTGTTTGTCCATAATCAGAAATCTGTTGCGAAATGTTCAACAATTGCCGCACTGATGAATTTCCACCATCTGCACCAACAACCAATTTTGTTTTTAAATTCAATGATTCATCTTCATGTTTCAAACTGATAAACGCTGCATTTTCATCAGCAATCAAACCCATGACGCGAGCAGGACAATAAAGCGTCACATTTTCAGCCGTTACAATTTGTGACGCGATGTGTGTTTCTAAATCGCGTGCTGAAATTACATAGCCTAACGCCTCAACGTTTTCTTTTTTTGCTGATAATCGCGCTTTGCCGAAATGTCCTTTATCTGAAATATGAATGTCTTTAATTTGCGTGGCGGCGTGTTCAATGTCTTGCCAAAGATTTAATGCTTTCAACGCATCAACCGTTCCCGCTGCTAACGCTAAGGCTCTGTCGCCTAAAGTTGAATTTTGTAAAACGTCGCGTTCTTGCGCTTCAATCATGGCAATTTTCAAACCGCTATTTTTCAATGCCAATGCTAAACAATTTCCCGCTAAACCGCCGCCAACAATCACTAAATCGTAATCCATCGTTTATTTTCCTGAAGTTGAAAAATGATAATTTTTTAATAATGCCGTCATTTTAATTTTAATCGCGGCTTTGAGTTTGACACTTTGTTTGTAAATTGCCGTATTTTTAATCGTTTCATGCGCCCAATGTAATACGTTGCTAATTGCCGTATAAATTTTTGCAAACCAATTAAAAGTTAATAACGCTGTTTTTACCAATCGAAAAATGCGTGCAATTAACAATGTGCCGACTAATTTCACCGCAATTTCTAATAAAACACCTTGAAGAATTGCGCCGTGTGTTAATAAAAAAATAGCTAATAAATTGAATGGGGTAACGATAATTAACGGAATCAAAAATGCGAATAATGCCATTTTTGGCGACGCATTGATAAGCCAATTGTCGAATTTTTCTAAATTCAACCAACGCGAAAGTAATTGCCCAGCAAACGTTAGCGTATCCCACAGCCATTCCTCGAAAATAACCAGAATGGCTAAAATCGAAAGTAATCGTTTTTTAATCATGAAAATTTTGCATTGAATTATTTCGTCTTATCTTAGCATTCTTTATCAACCTTTTATCAGACCACGACAGCGGAAAGATTATCGGATTTAGTTTCCGTTAAAACCTCTTTTACACTGCCTTTCGCTTTAATTTTTCCCTTGCTTAAAACAATTAACTTGTCATCGGCATAAATTTCATCAACCAAATGACTTGCCCAAAGTACCGCAATTTTTTCGTCAGAAACTAATTGATGAACGTAGTCTACAATCCCTTGACGGCTTGGAATATCAAGTCCAACCGTTGGTTCATCAAGCAATAAAATGGCGGGCTTATGCAACAATGCCCGCGCAATTTCCACGCGCCGTTTATGTCCACCATTTAATTGACGTACTTTTTCGCCGCGTCGTTCGTACATTTGCAACCGTTCTAATTCTTCTTGAATACGTTGATTTGCTAATTTGTTACCCATTCCATGCAACGCCGTGTGATAACGCAAATTTTGTAAAACGGTTAAATCCATATCCAGCGTCGTTTGTTGAAATACTACGCCTAAACGCGCTAATGCTTGGCGTGATTGATTTTGAATATCAAAACCACACAATTCAATTTTACCGCTGTGCGTATCGTACAAATGGGTAATCAACGAAAATAAGGTGCTTTTTCCTGCGCCATTAGCCCCCAATAAAATGGTGCATTCACCAGAATGAATTTGAAAATTAACGTTATCGAGTGCTTTTTTCTGTCCATAAGAAAAAGTTAAATTTTGAACGGTTAGAGCGATTTGTTTCATAATTTTTATTTGTTTAATAACGTTGAGATTTTTTTAATCAGTCATTTTTTAAAATGATGTGCTTTTTAGTTGTCGCGTTACAATAAGTTTATCTTTTTTTAACGCTATTCAAAACGCAATCATGCAATATCACGACTTACGCGATTTTATTTCACAACTCGAAAAACAAGGCGAACTCAAACGCACGCTTTATCAAGCAGACCCGTATTTAGAAATCACGGAAATTTGTGACCGAACCTTAAAAGCGCAAGGACGAGCTCTGCTTTTTGAGCGTCCAAAAGGTTACAACGTACCACTTTTGGGAAATTTATTTGGTACGCCACGACGTGTTGCGATGGGAATGGGTGCGGATTCCGTTTCAGAATTGCGCGAAATTGGGAAATTGCTCGCGTATTTGAAAGAACCTGAACCACCAAAAGGTTTTCGTGACGCAATGGATAAAATTCCTGTGTTCAAACAGGTTTTGAATATGTCGCCCAAAATGATTAAAAATCCAGCGTGTCAGGAAAATGTGTTGCGTGGTGATGAAATTGATTTAGGGCGTTATCCTATTCAACATTGTTGGCCAGATGATGCTGCGCCGTTGATTACTTGGGCGTTAGTCATTACAAAAGGCCCAAACAAAGAACGGCAAAACATGGGAGTTTATCGTCAACAAGTGATTGGTAAAAATAAAACGATTATGCGTTGGCTCGCTCATCGTGGTGGCGCGTTAGATTTTAAAGAATGGCAAGATTTATATCCCGATAAACCTTTTCCTGTGACAGTCGTTTTAGGTGCTGACCCCGCAACGATTCTAGCTGCCGTTACGCCAGTTCCTGATTCGCTTTCAGAATTTGCCTTTGCAGGTTTATTGCGTGGCAGTAAAACAGAACTTGCGGATTGTTTAAGTAATAATTTACAAGTTCCCGCGAGTGCAGAAATCGTTTTAGAAGGTTTTATTTATCCGAATGAAACCGCGCCCGAAGGACCTTTTGGCGACCATACAGGTTATTACAACGAAGTTAGCGAATTTCCTGTGTTCACAATTGAAACGATTACCGAACGAAATAATCCGATTTATCACAGCACTTACACAGGTCGTCCGCCTGATGAACCTGCGATTTTAGGCGTGGCGTTGAATGAAGTGTTTGTACCGATTTTGCAAAAACAATTTCCTGAAATTGTGGATTTTTATTTACCGCCCGAAGGTTGTTCGTATCGCATGGCGGTGATTTCAATGAAAAAACAATATGCAGGTCATGCAAAACGGGTGATGTTAGGAACGTGGTCATTTTTACGCCAATTCATGTACACCAAATTTGTGATTGTGGTGGATGACGATATTAACGTGCGTGATTGGCAAGACGTGATTTGGGCAATCACTACAAGAATGGATCCCGCGCGTGATTTGACGATTTTGGAAAATACGCCAATTGATTATTTAGATTTTGCGTCACCTGTTTCGGGTTTGGGTTCAAAAGTGGGTTTCGATGCAACGAATAAATGGGCAGGCGAAACGACCCGCGAATGGGGCAAAACCATCACGATGACACCTGAAATTATCAATCGCGTTAATGATATTTGGGGGAAATTGTGAAACAAGTCGCGTCACTTCAATACGGCGTGATTTTTAAAAAAGCGTTTTGTATCACATCGGAGGATTAAATGGGTTCTTATATTCACGCTGGTTTATGCACAAAAATTTCATTTTCTAAAACAGATACGATTGAAATTAAAAAGAATTTCTCAACAATTGACGAATTTAAACAAGCTGTTGAAGACGAAACCAATCTTGTTATGCAACATTTTGATGGGCAGGAAATTAAAGGTTCCTACATATTTACAATAAAAAATGAACTGATTGAACCAAACAAGTCAAAGACCTCCAGCATAGCTGGAGGCTTGTGGACG
Source organism: Methylococcaceae bacterium (assembly GCA_049656545.1). GTDB lineage: Bacteria > Pseudomonadota > Gammaproteobacteria > Methylococcales > Methylomonadaceae > UBA10906. The sequence continues at coordinate 3,690 of JBASLW010000137.1, read as the reverse complement.
TGAACCGCTCAAAGCGGGTTAAAATGTGAGCCACCAAAAAAGGTGGCAACGTTTAAAACAGATTCATTTGTTCAATTCGTCTGTCTTCATCTTCTTGATGCCTGATGTAATTACGCACAGTGGTTTCATCTTTTCCGACTGTTGAAACGTAATATCCTCTCGCCCAAAAATGTTGACCTGTAAAATTTTTTCGTCGTCCAGCATAAGTTCGTGCAATCCAAATCGCACTTTTACCTTTGATGAAACCAACGACTTGCGATATTGCATACTTCGGTGGTATCGCGATTAAAATGTGTACATAATCAGAAAGCAAATGTCCTTCGATAATTGTGCAACCTTTTTGAGTTGCAAAATCTCGAAGCATCGCGCCTAAATACGGACGCAACTCATTGAAAATAGTTTTCTTTCTGTACTTTAGTATCCAGACTATGTGGTACTTACAATCCCATTTTGTATGGTTTAGACTTTCCGATGGATTCATCGTTTGTTTCCTATCTATCGAACTTTAGGCGGTTCACAGATATGAAAGCTCTCGATGATTCCTGGAATTGTCAAACTTTGGGAGTCTCCCCAGCAGAGCTGGGGGCTTACGAATTATTAGTTAGAGATATTTGGGAAATGCAAGGGATTTCACTTGATGATAAAGATAGTTTAGATAGTCAGTTAGCAACTAGGTTAATTTTTACTCCTGACGAGCTAATAGAATCTGACAAATTAAAACGATTAGGTGGCATAATTTTCTAAATGCCAATTAAAATCGCCCATTTTTTCAAAAAAAGCGGGCGGTTTTGTTTTTTGATTTTCACTCGGAGAAAAATAATGACGGCACTACTTTTAGAATTGAGCGATGACCTTTACGAACCCATCAAACAGCAAGCCTTAAAAAAGCACGAAAAACCTGAACAAATTGTGATTGGATTGTTACGGCAATTATTTGAAAAGCCAAAAACGGAATCACAACAAACGGGCGAAAGTGTTTTTAAACTTTTAACTGAATTATCAGATGATTTTATGCAAGAAGGTCGATTACAATTGCCACTGCAAGAACGGGAAGCCTTTTGATGTACATGCTCGACACCAACATTTGCATCTACATTAACAAGGAACAGCCACTGCAAGTGCTTGAAAAATTTCAGTCGATTCCACTGAATCAAATCTGTATGTCATCAGTGACTTATGCAGAATTGTTTCATGGTGCAATGAAAAGTGAACAAGTTACTAAAAATCTTGAAAAAATCACGAAATTAAAAACGATGATTTCAATTTTACCGTTTGATGAATTAGCGGCGCAGCAATACGGCATTATTCGCGCTGATTTAGAAAAACGTGGCTTGATTATTGGCTCGAATGATTTATTGATTGCGGCTCATGCGTTAAGTGAAAACTGTATTTTGGTTTCAAATAATTTGCGGGAATTTAATCGAGTTGGAAATTTACGCACTGAAAATTGGTTGTAAAAAACCGCCCATTTTTCAAAAAAACGTGCGGTTTTGTTTTTTCAAGTCAAAACCGCTTTCAGTTTTCACGCGGAAGGTGGTTTTTTTGTTTGTGTTGATATAATCAAATCCTTTAAATTTCAAGATTTTCGCGTGAATACTATTTGCCAAAATAATTATTTTTTAATCATTGCAACATCAGGGCGAATGCTCGCGCAATTTGCGAAACGCGAAAATTTTAACGTGGTTGTGATTGATTGTTTTGCTGATTTAGACACACTGCAATTTGCTAAAAAAGTGATTCGAGTTGATTCGCTTTCAATTGAAAATTTAACAGTCGCTCTAACTAAATTATCTGACTTCAAAATCGCGGGCGTAATTTACGGTAGTGGTTTTGAAAATCATGTTGAAAGCCTTTATTTTTTGGAAAGTCGTTTTGAAATTTTTGGCAATTCTGCTGCTGTTTTTGAACGAATTCAAAACAAACGTGTGTTTTTCGCTACGTTGGATTTTCTGAAAATTCCGTATCCCGAAACGCATTTCACTTTTCCAACCGAACAAAAAAATTGGCTTTCAAAACCGCTTTTAGGTCAAGGTGGTGTGGGTATCAATTCACAAAAAACGGATATTTATTGGCAACAATTTTGTGAAGGAAAATCAGGTTCAATTTTATTTTTGAATACTAAAATTATCGGTTTTAATACCCAATGGACACATGATGATTTTTTATTTTCTGCCATTTCAAATCACACAGATTTAAACGATTTTCAAAAAAATCAGCTTCAATCTTGGTTGCAAAAATTGGTGAAACATTTTGATTTACGCGGTCTAAATTCACTCGATTTTATTTGTACTGACAATGAAATCTTTATTTTAGAAATCAATCCACGTCCGTCAGCGAGTATGCAACTTTATGAGTTACCACTTTTCAAAGCGCATTTAACACACCACTTAGAACCAAATCACACGCCAATTTTTTCAGCTTACGAAATTCTTTTCGCATCGCATTCACTCATCATTCCAAAAAATTTTAACTGGTCAAAACACTGTCAAGATTTACCACAAAGCGGTGTGATAATTCCGCAAAATTCGCCTATTTGCAGTATGATTGCACGCGGAATGCAGCCAGAATCTGCATTAAAAAAATTAAAAATTAACATCCAAAAATTAGAAGGAAATTTGAAAATGAATCAAGCCAGTGTGAACAAATTAACCCAACCGTTAGTCCAAGAATTGATTACGAATGCCGCAAAATTGCGCGTTGGAATCGAAACCTTAGAAAACGGTTGCACGATTATTGATGCGGGAATTAACCATTTAGGCGGGTTGGAAGCAGGACGAATCATCGCTGAAATTTGTTTAGGTGGCATGGGAACAGTTTCAATTTCGCACAGCCAATACACTACAAACTGGCCACTTTCGGTAAATGTTCACACAGGCAATCCTGTTTTAGGTTGTTTAGGCAGTCAATATGCGGGTTGGAGTTTGTCGCACGAAAAATACTACGCGCTTGGTTCAGGTCCAGCGCGCGCTATGGCAACTAAACAAAAAGACGGACAAACGATTCCTGTGGAAGAACTTTATCAAGAATTGGCGTATCACGACGAAGGTGACGCGGCGACGCTCGTTATTGAAAATGATGCGATTCCGCCTTTGGCAATCGTTGAAAAAGTCGCGGTGGCTTGCGGTATTTCACCTGAAAAATTAACCATCATTGTTACGCCAACTAGCAGTTTAGCAGGCGGTGTTCAAGTGGTGGCAAGAGTGTTAGAAGTTGCAATGCACAAAGCACACGCTTTGCATTTTCCATTAGAAAACATTGTTGACGGCTCAGGTTCTGCGCCAATTTGTCCGCCACACCCGAATTTTGTCAAAGCAATGGGACGCACAAACGATGCAATTTTATTCGCAGGGCAAGTGCATTTATTTGTAAAAGGTAGCGACGAAGCGGCTGAAAAATTAGCGAAAGAATTACCTAGCTCAACTTCAAAAGATTACGGCAAACCGTTTGCTGACATTTTCAAAGCCTACGAATACGATTTTTTCAAAATTGACGCGATGTTATTTAGTCCAGCAAGCGTAATTGTGACAGCGGTTGAATCAGGCAAATCATTCCGTGCAGGAAAACTTGATAACGCCTTATTAGATTTATCGTTTGGCGCGTAAAAAATCATTGAAGCAAGGCGTTTAACAAAAACGCCTCGTTGCAAAAGGACAATCTATGAAATTCAAAATGTTAGCCTTCGCTTTAACC
>JBASLW010000136.1:0-11941 GCA_049656545.1 Methylococcaceae bacterium | reverse complement strand
CGTTGTGGTTGATGATAAAATTCCCGATAACATTATTCCTATCGGCAAACCAATTGAACAAAACTAAACACCGTTAAATTTACAAAAGGAGAAGCGCGTGCGTTTCTCCTTTTTTATTATTCAAATTTTGAGGTAAAAACATGGTAAAAAAATACTTTGGAACAGATGGTATTCGAGGCAAAGTCGGCACATATCCCATTACACCCGATTTTATGTTGAAACTCGGTTGGGCGGCAGGACAAGTTTTTGCAAGTGAAGGACAAAATTTTGTGTTGCTTGGCAAGGACACGCGAATTTCAGGTTATATGTTTGAATCAGCACTCGAAGCAGGTTTAGCCGCAGCAGGTGTTGATACCCGTTTAGTCGGTCCTATGCCAACGCCCGCAATTGCTTATTTAGCACGCACTTTACACGCCAAAGCAGGTATTGTTTTAAGTGCATCACACAATCCATTTTATGACAATGGCATCAAGTTTTTTTCAGCACAAGGCACAAAATTACTTGACGATTTAGAACAAAAAATCGAATCGTATTTAGATGCCGAATCTATCACGACCGTTGAATCGTCTAAATTAGGTAAAGCAAAACGAGTTGAAGATGCGGCGGGACGTTATATTGAATTTTGCAAAGCCAGTGTTTCAGCAGGAACGAAATTTGATGGTATGAAAATCGTCGTCGATTGTGCAAATGGAGCGACATACCACATTGCACCGCACGTTTTTACGGAATTGGGTGCGAATGTCATCACAATTGGTGCAGAACCCAACGGTTTAAATATCAATGAAAATTATGGCGCAACAAGCCCACAAAATTTAGTCAAAACAGTTTTAGAAAATCAAGCCGATTTCGGGATTGCTTTAGATGGTGACGGTGATCGCTTGATTATGGTCGATCATAAAGGGGAATTAGTCGATGGTGATGAGTTGATTTATATCATTGCTAAAGCGCGTCTAAAATCAGGTTTAGCGACAGGTCCAATTGTTGGAACATTGATGACAAATTTAGGGATGGAACACGCACTCAAAGGTTTGAATTTACCGTTATTGCGTGCAAATGTTGGCGATCGCTATGTTATTGAAATGATGAATGAATACAACAGTATGTTAGGCGGTGAAAATTCGGGACACATTATTTGTTTAGATAAAACGACAACAGGTGATGGCATTATTTCAGCATTGCAAGTTGTGGCGGAAATGCAGAAAACAGGATTATCGTTATATGATTTAAAATCGGGAATGCACAAATATCCACAAGTTTTAATCAATGTTCGAACAGAACAAAAAGTCGATTTAAATCATTCGGGAATTCAAAATGCCGTGAAAGCGGTTGAAAATTCATTAGGTGCGAATGGTCGTGTTTTGTTACGCGCATCGGGAACAGAGCCGTTAATTCGCGTGATGGTTGAAGGACGCGATTTTTCGAGCGTTGAAAACTTTGCAAAACAATTGGCAGAAGATGTGAAACAGGCAATCGTTGCTTGAACAACGTGGCGTTAAACGTTATGATACGCGCCACTTAACCGCATTTGCGGGACATTTTTCGATTTTTAACCGCTTTTCACTTTGTAGCCGATTTTATGTATCAAGTCATTATTGTTATTCATGTTTTATTAGGTTTAGGCGTTATTGGTTTGGTGCTAATGCAACAAGGTAAAGGTGCTGATGCCGGTGCTGCATTTGGAACAGGTTCTTCGGGTTCTGTTTTTGGCGCACAAGGTGCTGCCTCATTCTTATCACGTTCAACAGCAATTTTGGCAACTTTATTTTTTACTACCAGCTTAGGTTTAGCGGTAATGAATAGCCAACAATCCGCTGAAAAAGAATTGATTATGAATCCTGTTAAGGCAGAACAAGACATTCCTGCAGCGAAAGTCGTTTCGCCAGAAGTTCCAGTTCCTGCTGAAGGTGCGAAATAAATACAAGCCGACGTGGTGAAATTGGTAGACACGCCATCTTGAGGGGGTGGTGACTTAGGTTGTGCTGGTTCGAGTCCAGTCGTCGGCACCAAATAAGAAACCGTTAAATCGTAAGCGATTTAGCGGTTTTTTTATGCAATCGTTTTTAAATTTACAACTATGACTAAAACACTCCAACTGTTTATAACTATTTTTCGTGTAGTTCAAAATTATCCGCGTGTCATTATGCCGATGTTGACATTAGTTTTGTGCGGTTATGGTTATGAGGTTTGGATTGCACGACCTGCTCTAATGTATCAAGGCGAACCGCAGGCGATTTCGACATTTAATACCAACACCTGGTTTCGCGTATTACGAAATAATGGTTTTATCGTTGGCTACTCTGATTTGCGAGGTAATCCGCTTTGGGTAGAATATGCGTTAAACCCCGTGCCAAATAATGCACCAAAATTACAACGCCCTACCCGTTTTCAAATGGATTGGCGAAGTCTAAATCGCGTTACACATGATGATTATACAAAAAGTGGTTATGACCGTGGGCATAATGCGCCAAATCATGCCATTAGCACGCTTTATGGAAAATATGGACAAGCAGATAGTTTTTTAATGACGAATATCAGTCCACAACGCCCAAAATTAAATCAACAAATTTGGCAACGTTTAGAAGAAGCAGAATTGTCTTTTTTTGCGAAAAATTTTGGCAAAGTGTGGGTTATCACAGGACCTATTTTTAGTGATAAACCCGAACAATTACAGTCATCTTTATGGCACATCGACATACCAAAGGCGTTTTACAAAATTTACGTTACTGAAGAAACAGACAGCAAGCCCGCATTTGCATTAGCGTTTATCATTCCACAAACTGTTACGGGAAAAGAACCCCTCACGCAATTTGTTACCACAATTGACACGGTAGAAGCACAAACGGGTTTAGATTTTTTGAGTGATTTTGATGATAAAACGGAACACCATTTAGAAGCGATAATTGAAACTGTGCCTTGGAATTTAAATGCAGTAAATAAAATTTCGAATCGTTATCCTTGATTTTGTCTATAACGATAATATGCCGCACACGCACCTTCTGAGGAAACCATCGTTGCGCCGAGTGGATATTCAGGCGTGCAACTTTTACCAAATTCAGCACATTGCACAGGTTTAATTAAACCCTGCAACACGTCACCACTTCGGCATTCAAGCGGTTCAAGCGTGTTAATTTCAGCAACTGCAAAACGATTTTCCGCATTCCAATCTGCATAATCTGAATTTAACGCCAAACCGCTATGTTGAATTTCACCTAATCCACGCCAATTGCGATTTACAAAATCAAAAACGTTTTTAATCAGATTTTGAGCAGGCAAATTTCCTTCTTTTTTTACAACGCGCGTGTATTGATTTTCGACTTCAAAACGTTTTTCTTCGAGTTGTTTCACGCAAAGATAAATGCCTTGCAAAATATCAACGGGTTCAAAACCTGTTATCACAATCGGCATTTTATATTTTTCAGAAAGTGGCGTGTATTCGTGAAACCCCATAATTGAACAAACATGCCCCGCCCCTAAAAAACCTTGAACACGATGATTTTCAGTTGAAAGTAACGCTTCCATCACAGGTGGAACGCGAACATGGCAAATAAGTAAAGACACGTTTTTTACGTTTTTTAATTTGGCTTGATACGCAACAAGTGCAGTCGTTGGTGCAGTTGTTTCAAAACCGACTCCGAAAAAAACGACCTCTTTATCAGGTGATTGTTCGGCAATTGTTAACACGTCAAGTGGTGAATAAACAATTCGAATATCCGCACCTTGTGCTTTTAAACTTAACAAATCTTGATGTGAACTGGGGACACGCAACATATCGCCAAAAGAACAAAAAATCACATTCGGTTGTGCCGCAATCGCTAAGGCTTTGTCGATATATGCAAGTGGCGTAACGCAAACTGGACAACCAGGACCATGAATTAACTCGATGTCATCAGCCAATAATTGGTCAATGCCATATTTAATAATGCTGTGCGTTTGTCCGCCGCACACTTCCATAATTCGCCATTTTTGTGTTGTGAGCGATTTAATTGCGTTGACTAATTTTGTTGCAAGTTGTGGATTCCGAAAGGCTTGTATGTAATTCATAACGTTTTTTCAAATTCGGCTAAATCTTGAAAGGCTTGCAAACTGGCGTGTGCTTCGTCTTCATCCAAAAGTGATAACGCAAATCCTGCGTGAACAATCACATAATCGCCCATATTGGCTTCTGGAACGTAAGCTAGACTAATTTCTTTTTGTACACCTGAAAAATCCACAACACCTGTGCGAAGTAAATCGTCGGTGTTCGCATTTAAACTGATAATTTTGGCAGGAACAGCTAAACACATAAAAACCTCTTTGTTAATGTGCAGAATTTTCAAACCAGCAAGTTTGATTACGTCCACGATTTTTCGCTAAATACAACGCATCATCTGCATTGCGCCACGCAATTTCACCATCGGTATCAAAAGGATTTAACTCTGATGCGCCAATACTGACAGTAATTTTCACATCACCTTTTGTTGGATGTTGAATAAGCATATTTTCAACTTGTTTTCGCAAACGCTCCGCCATAATGGTTGCGTCATGTTGATTGGTACTTAATAACAAAATAGCAAATTCTTCACCACCTAAACGTGCTGGAACATCAATGTTTCGAGAATTTTTACGCATAATTTCAGCAAAATTTTTTAACACTTCATCACCTATGGTGTGTCCAAATGTGTCGTTAATATGTTTGAAAAAATCCAAATCTAACATCAAAAATGCCGCAAATCCGCCTAAACGCGAAATACGTTCAGATTCTTGTGCTAAACGCTCTAAAAATACTCGTCGATTAAATAAGCCTGTTAATGGGTCGGTATTTGCTAATTGTTGTAATTTTTCTTCTAAGGCTTTACGTTCACTGATATTTTCTTTGATTCCAATAAAATTAACGATTTCACCACGATTATTTTTCACAGGCGCAATGTTTAATTCTTCATGATACAAACTACCATCTTTGTGTTTATTGATAACTTCGCCTTGCCAATGCCTTCCTTGTAGCAATTTTTCCCACATATCAGCGTAAGAAGGCTGATCATGTTGACCAGAACTCACCAGATAATTGGGCTTATTACCAATAACTTCCTCTAATTCATAACCTGTTAAACGACTAAAGGCGGGATTTGCCCATTTAATGTTTGCATCTTTGTCGGTAATAATAATGCCGTTGCCTGCCGCTTCTAATGCGGATACTAACAATTTATTGTGTGCGTCCATTTCCGCTCGCAATAAACAAAAACGAATCGTGCGAGCCACACCATCAAAACCAAAATCGCCTTTAACCATGTAATCACTTGCACCATTTTTTAATGCAATGAGAGAAAAATCGGTATCACATCGTCCTGTTAAAACAATAATCGGTAAATCGTTTGTAATTTTTTGAGTCATTTTAATCGTTTCTAATCCTTCCGAATCAGGTAACGATAAATCCAATAAAACCACATCAAATGTCACAGTCTGTAACACTTTTTTAGCCGCTATAAGCGATTCAACCCACGTCACATCAAAAATAACACTGTGTGATTGCTTTAAATCCAATTTCACTAAATAGGCATCACTTTCTTCATCTTCAATGAGTAAGACACGAATTTTTTGTTTTTGTTGATTCATGCTTTGCATCCTTTTGGCAATCGCACTAATGTGAACCAATAATTGCCCAATTCATGAATCATCGAAATAAATTTTTCCATGTCAACAGGTTTTGAAAGGTAACTTGATGCGCCTAATTTGTAAGAGCGTACAACATCACTTTCTACGTCAGACGTTGTTAAAACCACAACTGGAATATCATTGAAATTTAAATCGGATTTAATAGCTTTTAAAAACTCGTAGCCATTCATGCGAGGCATATTCAAATCTAACAAAATTAAATCAGGGCGTAACGCCGTAATGTATTTTCCTGTTTGTTGCAAAAAATCGATACCTTCACGTCCATCTGTTACATGATGCAGATTTGCTAGAATTTTCCCCTCTTTCAATGCCATTTTTACCAAAAAAGCATCTGCAGGTTCATCTTCTAACAATAAAATATCAAAAGGATTTGAAGGAGTAGAAATCATTACGGGTTATTCCATGAATAAAAATTTAAAAATTTGCAGGTAAATCAAACACAATGGTTGTTCCACCACCAAGCGTTTCTTTTACATTGACTGAACCATTACAACTTTGAACAATGCGGCGAAAAATAGCTAAACCAATTCCTGTTGAGTCAGCATTATTACTGACTTGCAAACGTTCAAAAACCAAAAAAATGCGTTCATGATATTCGCTCGCAATGCCGATGCCATTATCTTCAACGTAATAATAAGCACGGTCATTTTTTAATTCACCGTAAATGCGTATTTTAGGCGTGCAATCTGCTTGATTATAACGAAGTGCATTATCTAGCAAGATACTAAAAATATCATATAAACGTGGGCGATCAATCATCACGAAAGGCAATTGACCACACTCAATAATCGCTTGTGTTTGTTGAATTAAATTTAAACGACTTTCTAAAACTTTTGTTAAAACATCTTTGACTTTAATCAATTCAATTTCTGCGCGAGGTTGGGTTGCTGCAAGATAAAGTTGAATATCACGCACTAACGCGCGTTGTCGCAACGCACTTTGCTCAATAAAATTGAGTGTAAAAGCAATTTCTTCATTTGTCGTTGAACTATCTGTTAACGCATTTTTTAATCGCTGAACAAAACTGATAATACGTCGTGTTGGCTCTTGCAAATGATGCGCTGCGACGTTGGTAAATTGTAATAAATCCGCGTTAATTAACGTCAATTTTTCTTGTTTGAGTCGCAATTTTTGCGTTAATGTCACCGCGATTCTATTTGCGGTTTTTTGCATCAAAAAATAAGCTCGCAACAAAAAAAACAGTAACACACTAATAAAAAAGCCCGTGCTTGTCGTAATCCAGAGTTTGCTGTAATCGATGTTTTTCTCGGCATTCACAAATTTTTCAAAACGCAATGTCCAAACAGTTCCAAAAAATTCAACTTCTGTTTCTAAATTGAATAAAGACAATGCCCCAGAAAAATCATGCTCACTTTGATAAAGTAAATTTTCAGTATTAACTTGATTTGTGTCATACACCTGCAAACGTAAATCAGGGTTAATATCATCTAACACAATGTTACCCAACAAATCTGTCATGCGAAAAGGACTATAAACCCAACCAAATATCGCGGCACGGCGTTGTTCAAGCGTATCAATGGGTTTATTTTTTTGATAAACAGGAACATACATTAACGTGCCTGCTTGAACATCTTTTGTATCTTCTTGAAGCAAAATAACTTTACCTGACAAACTCACACTATTATTGTCAATCGCACGACGCATTGCAGCTTGGCGGACAGGTTCTGAATACATATCGTAACCAAAAGCGCGTAAATTTCGCCCTTCAAACGGTTCAATATAAATAATTGCGGTGTATGCGTCACGATTGCCTTTGGGTTTAATAAAATAATCGGGAAAACCTTCTTTATGTAAACGATTTTCATGCGCTGTCAGTTGTTCAGGTTCAATCCAAAGTGAAAAACCTAATGCTTGAACACCATCTAAATTACGACTTAAACTCAACCGATTCACATAAATTTTCCAATCTTGACGCTTCACATCACTTGACGCATCAAACATTGCCGCGCTACTTAATAACATTTGTTTTTGTTTGGCTAACCGCGTTTCGATTTTTGTTTTAATTTCTTTACAGTCAATTTCAAATTTTTGATATTCATTACGTTCAATATCGATTTTAATTTTATAACCGACAAATCCCGTCAAAAATAAACCTGATAACAACACAAACCACGCAAAAATCAAAACATGATTTGCGTGGATTTTTTGAGAAAACGTTTGCGATGAATGTTGCATTATTCCGCGCCACCTTTTACAGGTAATTCAAACCAAAATGTGCAACCAAATCCTTCACCTTCAGATACTACGCCGATTTTACCACCATGATGTTCAACAATTTTTCGACATAACGCTAATCCAATACCTGTACCTTCAAAATGACTTCGAGCGTGCAAACGCGAAAAAACTTTAAATAATCGCTCCGTTTGATTGGTTGCAATACCGATACCTGAATCTTTAATTTCAACTCTGAAAATATCGCCTAACATCAAACCCGACACATTCACAATCGGTGGCTCATTTTCTTTGTGATATTTCAACGCATTGCTAATTAGATTTTGAAAAAGTCGTGTTAATTCGTCAGGATTGATTGTTAAATCTCCCCAATCGCCTGAAATATGAATTGTGCCTTGATTGGCATCTAAAGCAGGCTTTAAAAACATCAGTGCTTCGTCAAGGCTGGCGCGACTAGAAACTGTTTTTAATTCATTTCGTTGTCGTCCAATTCGAGAATAATCGAGCAAAGACAAAATCATGGCATCCATACGTTTTGCACCTTCAACGGCAAACGTTAAAAATTGGCGTGTGTCATCATCTAATTTTGACTGTAAGGCTTTTTCAATAAGCGATAAATAACTTGTTACCATCCGTAATGGTTGACGCATATCATGTGAAACAGCATAAGCAAATTGTTCTAAATCCGTATTTGAACGTTTTAAATCCAGTTCCATTTTTTTTCGTTCAGAAACATCTGTATGAATACCAACCATTCGAGATGGGTTATTATTCTCATCAAATTCAACGATGATGCCACGCGCCAATATCCATTTATAACTGCCATCTTTACACGCTAAACGGTGTTCATTGACATAAACGGGCGTTTTACCCGTTAAATACGTTTCAACGGTTTCGAGTGTCTTTTTTATATCGTCAGGATGAACCCGTTTTTCCCATTCGTAAAAAGCGTCCTCAATTTCGTCATCAGCAAAACCAATCATCTCTTTCCATCGAATACTAAAAAACACCTTGTCATTTGCAATATCCCAATCCCAAATACCATCACCTGAACCATCAACGGCAAATTTCCAACGAAATTCGCTAATTTTTAATTCTTGTTCGATTTGTTTTCGTTCGGTAATGTCATACAACGCAACTAAATGTAAATCTTCAATACTTTCATCAACCATTGCGGCACTGGCTAAAATGGTCTTTTGTGAACCATTTTTACAATTGACCATCACTTCAATTGGTACAAAGGTTTTATTTTCTTTTTTGGCAATTTCAACGGTTTTTTGCCATGTGTTCATCACCCATTTGCGATAATTTTCATCTGGATAGGCTTTTTGCCACCAAATTTCTAATGTAGGTATATCACTTAAATCATAGCCAAATGTTTCAGTGAACGTATGATTTACAAATGTGATATTTTGTTGATTGTCATTTAATGCTAAGGGAATCGGCGAAATATCAATGATGGAACGCAAACGCGCTTCATTTTGTTGTAATTTTTGTTCTGTTAATTTGCGGTTGGTAATATCGCTGGCAATGCCTAAATACCCTGTAATAATTCTATGTTCATTTCGGACAGCCGTCACAGAAAGCAAAACAGTGATGACCGATTGATTTTTACGAATATATTTCCATTCGCGTGTTTCTTGTCCAAATAAATTTGCTTTTGCAACGAAAACATTAAAACCTGAAATAGTGCGTCCTAATTCAAGTGATAACACATCACCACGTTGTTTCACTTCGTTTAAATCATGAATCAATTCGGGCGTACATTTTCCAACCATTTCATCAGCTCGATAACCGAGCATCAATTCAGCCCCATGATTAAATAACGTAATCAATCCATTTGGATCAGTCGCAATGATACTAACTTCGGTAGCCGCTGCTAGCACGTTTTCTAATTCATTTTTAATACGATGAAAATTTTGTTCAGATTCTTTTAAAAGTAATTCTGCTTTTTTACGTTGGGTAATTTCTTGTTTAACAGCAACAAAATGGGTGATTTTTCCGTGTTCATCATTTAACGGCGTAATAGTCATTTCTTCATCATAAAGCGAACCATCTTTGCGCCGATTTATCAATTCACCTTGCCAAACGTTGCCTTGTAAAATTGTGTTCCACATTGATTTATAAAAATAATGACTTTGTTTGCCTGATTTCACTAATTCACGGGGATTAAGTCCTTTTGCTTCTTGAGTAGTAAAACCTGTCACTCTAGTGAAGGCTTGATTTGACCATTCAATTTTTCCATCCACATTTGTAATGACGACACTATTTGCGGCGATATTTAAGGCTTGGTCTTTAAGTTTTGAATTAGCGATAATTTGATTTATTTTGTGAATGTAAGACGAAATTGATAACCCAACAATAAATTGCGTTAAAAAATACAGCGAATAATTTCGCATTTGCGTTACACCAATATCGTATGAAAAAAAACCTACTTTTTGATATGCCCCTGTAATGGCTTGCATTGCCATTATCAATAACAATGCTGTTACGCCACGCATCCCTATTTTTATTGCGACCATGGTCATAAATAAAAACATGATGTAACCTTTGGGCGAATTCCCTAATAAATCATGAAAGGCGTCCAGAAAAGAAATGTATCCCGCAAAAACAGATAACGCAAAAATCAACGCGCCTTCAAATTTGTTAATCTCTTGTTTTTCGTCTTGCCAACTTATTGCTAACGGCACGATTAACAAAATACCGATGGAATTATCAACCCATCTAATAAAAATATCTCTAAATGCAAATTCAGGGACAACAAAAATAAAAACATACACGGTGGCACTAAATAAACTCGCCAAACTCGCTAATATGAAAGTATTTAAATAAGTAGGGAATAAATTCTGTGATAGGAATTTATAGCGTGAAATTAACCAAAATCCCAATGCCACTTCTAATAAACTCGAAAATATCTCACCCATTACATTTAAAAATGAATCTTGAATGAGAACATTTAAAAAAAATATACCTAAAAATACGCCGTACAAATACCGCCAACCTCCCAATAACAATGCCGCTAATGCAACGCCTGAACTTAACCACTCGGCGTTACAACTGTTTTCATTTAAGTATTTATTTGTAATGTAACCAAATAAAATATAAAGAAATGCCACGCCAAATTGATAAAGCGTTTCAGCGAAAAGCGTGTGAGATGTTGATTTTGGAATGTTCATTTAGAAACACAAATTTAGTCTGACTTGAAATTTGCCGCATACAACTGACCTAACGCCAAGCCACCATCATTAGGCGGCACATTTTGATGCGTATAAACGGTAAAATTTTTGGAATTGAGTAAAGCATAAACTTTTTTTGTCAGTAGCGCATTTTGAAAACAGCCGCCGCTTAATACGATGTTTTTTTGATTTGCGATTAAGGCAATTTCAAGACAAATTTTTGCCAACGTGTTGTGAAATTTTGCCGCGCAATAATTGACAGAATGTCGATGTTTGTCACTTAAAAGTTGTTCAATCATAGGTTCCCAATCAATAACTTTTTCATGAATTTCAAAATCATAGAAATCAGTGGTATCAGAATTTGTCGCGCTATTTTCAAGTAACATCGCCGCGTGACCTTCATACTGATTAACCCGACACAAATCTAAAAGACTCGCTACACCATCAAATAAACGTCCAACACTGCTAGTTTTTGGCGTATTCAAGTTTTTGGTTAACGCCATTTTTAGCAAATTTTTTTCGATGTCTGAAAAATCAAAATGACACCTTTCAAAAGTAGCGTCACCATAAATAGAAAACGCCAATCCAAGCGCAACACGACGCGGTTCTTGAATCGCTTTTGAACCGCCAATTAAAGGAAATGTCCGAAAATGCGCGAAACGCTCAAAACCTTTTTCATGAATGTGCAAAAATTCACCACCCCAAATTGTGCCATCTAATCCAAAACCTGAGCCATCAAATACAATCCCTAATGCGGGTGGCAATAAATTATTTTCTGCCATACACGAAAGCGCGTGCGCGTAATGATGTTGCACAGCGATATTTTTAATTTTTAAATTTGTTGCCTTGTGTGTACTGACATAATCGGGATGTAAATCGTGCATGACGCGCTGCGGTTTAAATGCGTAGGAAGTGTGCAAATC
>JBASLW010000135.1:0-10408 GCA_049656545.1 Methylococcaceae bacterium | reverse complement strand
TGTCGTGGGCTGGCTTCTGGCAGTAACGCCAACATTCTAATGATGATTAACGGACACAACATCAATGCGGAACGTTACGACGGAATGCCAGATGGCATTATCAACGGTACGAATTTTGATTGGATTGAACGCATTGAGGTCGTGCGAGGACCTGGTTCTGTCACGCTTGGACAAAGTGCGTTGCAAGGGGTTATCAACATTGTGACACGCAACGCTGATAGCCATTCGCCTGATTGCGGTGATGCAAAAGTCAGTTTGCTTACAGGTGGGGGTTTAGATAATTTGTGGCAAGGCGGAATGGAAGCCTCATTTAATAAACAAGATTACGATGGTTATATTTTTGTTCAACAAAAAAATTATGACGGGCAAAGTTTGCGTCATCAAGGTTGGGCGGCTTCAACAAAATTGCTCGGCGATAGTTCGCCAAGTGGTGGTGTCGTTGCTGATGGAGCGCATCGTTTAAAACGAACCGAAAATTTAAGTTTATTTGGGCATTTACGTTATAAACAACTCAGTTTAGATGTGATGCACATTGACCAAAAACGCGATATGTATTTTTTTGCAATGGATTCAGATGGCAAAAAAGAAGAATTAACGTATTTTGGTTTGAATCATGATTTTGATTTTACAAAGGATATTCGCTTAGAAAGTAAATTAGATGCAACGATTGATGACGGCGGTTTTTATACGGTTCAAACAGGTTCAACCGCTGGCGGAAATAGAGAAATTCGTTACGGCGTAAAAGAAATTTTGCATATCAATAATTTGTGGCAAGGCAATCAATTAGCGATTGGTTCGGAAGCGCGTTTTTATGAAATTGGTTTAAATAATGGTGATGGTGAAAATTTCATTATCAATCATTTTTCTAAATTAAAAGGTACAAGTATCGATTCTTTAAATGAACAATACCGTTTTGTTTTTCCTGCCAACATCAACGTGTACAGTTTTTTTATAGAAGATAATTATCAAGTCAATGATTGGCTGACGTTATTTGGTGGTGTACGTTTTGATGAACATGATTATTGGCGTGAGCATCTTGCACCACGTTTTGGCGCATTTATCACACCTTGGCAAAATGGACAATTTCGCATTTCGTATCAAGAAGGTTTTCGTGGGGCTGCGGGTTTAGGTTATAGCGGTGGTTATATTGGAGATGGTTTTTTAAGTATTCCCAATTACAGTCAAATTAAAACTGCAGTTCCTGATTATGCCGCGTCGACAACTGTCAAACCCGAATCCTTGAAAACATGGGAACTCGCCTTTAATCAACGCTTAAATAAAGCGTGGCAATTTGAAAATGTGTTGTTTTATAGCAAAGCCTCAAGCGTGATTGATGTCGGTTTTGTGGATGGTAATAATTTACCACCGATTGGAACCGATATTCCTGGAAAAGTCGATGATAGCGATTACACTTATTATTGGTTTTACGTTAATAAAGCGGGAAGCAGCGAACAAATTGGATTTGAAACCAGTGTTCGTTACATTGCCGAACCGTTTAATATCACAGCCAGTCATTCTTTTGTAGACAGTTTGAGCTTTTCTGGACGAGCTGATGAAGTGCAATTGCCTGGTATTGCTCAAAATGTCACGCGCTTAAATGTGATTTTTAAACCGTGGGAAAAAGTAGCGTTTGGCGTGAATTATCTGTTTTACGATTCGTGGAATATCCCTACGGCGGATAATTTAAAAGCAGATGGCGCACATTTACTTAATGCAAGCGTGATGTATTCACCGATAAAAGAATTAGATTTGTCATTAAGTGTTAAAAATATCTTAGGCGAAAACAATTTATCGCCAATGATTAGCTATAACAGTGGAATAGCAGGCGCACCAGCACTTGAAAGCACCACTTTTTGGTTGAATTTTCGAGTAAATTTTGACAGCAAGTTTTAACCAAAATGTTTAGCAATAAACCCCTTATTTTCGTTATTTCACTACTTTTTTTAGTGACAAACTCGCACGCGCAACCGAGTTTAGTTTGTAAAAATTTAGATTCGATTGATGTCGAAGAAACCTCTCTTGAGCAATTGATGGAAGTTCCTGTGATTTTGGGTGCGTCACAGCAAGCAGTCTGCACAAATGAAGCCGCCAATATCGTTAATACGATTAGCAGTAATCAAATTTTAACCAGCGGCGCACGCGATTTAACCGATGTTTTGCAATTAGTTCCAGGTTTCACGCCAGGAATGAGCATTGTTGGTGTAACCAGTATGGGAATTCGTGGAATTAGTGCTGATGAAGGCAAAATGTCTATTTTTGTCGATGGCATTATGCTTACCGAGCAAATTTATAGTTCTACGGCGATGGGTGGACGTTTTCCGATTGAATTGATTGATAGAGTTGAGATTATTCGCGGTTCAAGTTCGATTCAAAACGGCAATTTTGCTGAAATGGGTGTAATTAACATCATTACCAAAAATGCACAGCAAGCCAATGGACTTGCAGTAACAACAAATTATGGTCATTTTGAACGTGGCGATGCGCGTAAAAATATCAATGTTGCAACAGGAAAAGTTTTCGACGATTTAGAAATCAGTTTTTCAGGCAAGGCGAATGAATCGCAACGTAGCGACAGAATTTATACGGACGCGAATGGTGCAAGTTTTGATATGACAAACAATAGCCAGCTTGATTCACTTTATGGCAATCTAAATTTTAAATATAAAGGATTCAATTTACGTTTGTTGTCAGACAACTATAACGTTGAAAGTCGTGATGGTTACGCGGATTCAATGCGGAAAAATTCATATATTAGTAGCGCATTTCAAACACAAGCTGCGAAACTAGATTTTGAACATTTGTTTAATGCAAATTTTAAAATCAATTCAAATTTCGATTTTTCACGTCAAACGCCTTGGGCGGGTAAAACCATTTTTGATGATAATCGTCCGACTAAAATTGCTCCGAAAAAAATGGTTGACCATTATAAATTCAATGGCAAAGCAACGTGGATGATGGATTCAGGCAGTTATGTAGCGATTGGCAACAGTTATCAAATGGATGATTATTCAATGTCTGCTGCATCGTATGGGACGAATGCAAACAATCCAGCACAGAATTTATTTTTTACCGATTACACTGCGTATATTGAAGGCGTTTATAAAACAGATTGGATTGATGTTTTGGCAGGGTTGCGATTTGATAATTACAACCAATTTGGCACAAATTTCGCTCCACGTTTAGCTTTAACCAAACAGCTAGATAAATTTCACTATAAATTGCTTTATACACAGGCTTTTCATACGCCAACGGGTGGCGGTTACGCGCTAAATCTAGCTTATGACCAAAATAATCAATTTGGTAGAAAACTCGAAAAATTCAATCCTGAATTAACGCATACCTACGAAATAGAATTGGGTTATCAATTCGCGCGAAATTTGGAGGTGATTACCAATGTTTTTTATACGCAAATTGATAACATTTTTACTTACACATTCGATGAAAATTTTGATGATTATTATTTTAATGCGAAAAACCAAGCCACTTATGGTGTTGAAGCTGCGCTGAAATACAAAAATTCAACATTAGGACATTTTGATTTTAATTATTCCTTTTACGCATCAGCAAAAAATAGTGAGCCAACGTATTACCAAGCGATAAATCAAGAAGGTGACGTAATTCATCCAGCCATGAATTTAGGTTTTCCAACGCATAAAGCAACGCTTAATCACACGTTTAATTTCACACCTGATTTTTCCCTTAACCATAATCTGATTTTTTACAGCGACCGTTTTGGATACAGTGGTAGCCAAGTCACGCATTACAAACCTGATTGGCTGTATAACATTTACTTGCGTTATCAAAATATGCCAATTAAAAATGCCGAAGTGGGTTTAGGGTTGTATGATGTTTTTAATGAACGTTATCAATATGTTCAACAATTTAATGGTTCACATCCTGCATTGCCTGCTGAAGCACGCGAATTGATGTTGCGACTTTCTTATAAATTTTGATGATGAAAAAATACATTCTCCTAGACCGTGATGGCGTAATTAACCAAGACAGCGAAGATTTTATTAAGTCACCTGCCGAATGGTTGCCACTTGAAAAAAGTTTAGAAGCCATTGCGCTGTTAAATCGAAATGGCTTTGATGTAATTATCATCACAAATCAATCGGGTTTAGCACGCGGCTTTTTTGACGAAAAAACATTAAGTTTAATTCATCAAAAAATGCGTGATGAACTCGCAAAATTCGGTGGTGAAATCGAAGCTATTTATTTTTGTCCGCATCAAGCGTCTGATTTATGCGAATGTCGCAAACCTAAAGGCGGATTATTGAAACAATTTGCCGCAGATTATAATGTTGATTTGTCGCAAATTTATTTTATCGGCGATTCATTGCGCGATATTCAAGCCGCACAAAACGCAGGTGCAATTCCCGTTTTAGTCAAAACAGGCAACGGCACAAAAACCTTGCAAGAAAATCCACAACTTTTAACTTCCATTTTAATTTTTGAAAATCTTTATGACACAGCAAAACACTTCACATTTAGATAATCGTCCAAAAACTTATATTGGTTCGAGTATTCTTTTTTTCATGATTTTTTTTACCGCAACGATTGAAGCAGCAATTTTGTTTTCACTTTTTTGGACACCGTTTGAAATCCGTTACAAATTTGGGCGGCAATGGTGTCGGTTAATGCTTTGGATAATGGAAATTACGGTTGGTTTGAAATACGAAGTCGAAGGCTTAGAAAACGTGAATCCTGAGCAAGCGACAATTATTTTTAGTAATCATCAATCGGCTTGGGAAACGTTGGCGTTGCGTTACATTTTGCCTATGCAATCAGCGGTGATAAAAAAAGAATTATTGTATTTACCACTTTGGGGCTGGTCATTATTGTTATTGAAATCTATCGTGATTGATAAACGCAATGCCCGAGGCGCATTAAAAAGTTTGATTGCTGACGGTACAAAGTATTTAAATGAAGGAATTTGGGTGTTAATTTTCCCCGAAGGTACACGCGCTGGCGCACGCGAAGTGTTGCCGTTCAATATCGGCGGCGCAATGCTGGCACAAAAATCAGGTTTCCCCGTGATTCCCGTTGTTCACAACGCGGGGGATTTTTGGACACGGTACAGCTTTTTCAAATATCCAGGCACGATTAAAGTCAAAATTGGTGCGCCAATTGAAACCAATGGACGCAAAGCCGCTGACATTAACGCCGAAGTGGAAGCGTGGATAAAAACTGAATTGGCAAATTTATAAAATGCTAAAAATTGGACATTTTCAACTTTCAAATAATCTGATTCTCGCACCAATGGCGGGCATTACTGACGCGCCATTTCGTGAAATTTGCACACAATTTGGCGCAGGTTTAGCAGTTTCTGAAATGGTCGCGTCAAATCCTGTTTTACGTCATCACCCGCGCACATTATTACGCGCTGAACATTCTGAAAATAGTGGTTTGCGGTCGGTTCAAATTCTCGGCACAAATCCACATGATTTAGCAGATGCCGCGCGTTTCAATGTTGAAAATGGCGCACAAATTATCGACATCAACATGGGTTGTCCTGCGAAAAAAGTGTGTTCTGTCGCGGCGGGTTCAGCCTTGTTGCGTGATGAAAATTTGGTAAAACACATTCTCGATGCGGTGGTGAATGCCGTTGATGTTCCCGTGACATTAAAAATTCGCACAGGTTGGGATGCTGAAAATAAAAATGCACTCACGATTGCGAAAATTGCTGAAGATTCTGGCGTTTCTGCATTGACGATTCATGGTCGAACTCGCGCGTGTAAATTTGAAGGTTTCGCCGAATATGAAACTATTAAACGTGTTAAACAAGCCGTAAAAATTCCAATTATTGCGAACGGTGATATTGATTCACCACAAAAAGCACGTTTTGTTTTGGATGAAACAGGCACAGATGCTGTTATGATTGGACGTGCGGCGCAAGGGAATCCTTGGATATTTGCTGAAATTTCACATTTTTTGAAAACGGGAACACGTTTAGATTTACCCACAAAAAATGAAATTTACCGCGTTTTAACGCTGCATTTAGAAAATTTGTATTCGTTTTACGGTTCAAATTTAGGTGTGCGTTTAGCACGAAAACATATTGGTTGGTATTTTCAGCACGTTGAAAATGTCGATTTGGAACTCAAAAAACAAATCAATCAAACCTTAGAACCTTTAAAACAATTGACACTCGTGCGTTTGGCGTTGGATTTA
The DNA here is from genome assembly GCA_049656545.1 of Methylococcaceae bacterium. GTDB lineage: Bacteria > Pseudomonadota > Gammaproteobacteria > Methylococcales > Methylomonadaceae > UBA10906. The sequence goes on along the minus strand of JBASLW010000135.1, from coordinate 4,234 downwards.
TGAAAAAATATCTCACTATTTTTATCGCGTTAATCGTCACGATTTCAGCACTTGCACTTTCAAATTATTGGCTAAAAAACAAACCGCGTGCGAATCGCGCTCCAAAAACAGTTTCTGTGCCGCTAGTTGAAACGTTAAAACCTATTATTAAAAATCATCAAACGACAATTCACGCAATGGGAAATGTGATTGCGTCACAAAGTGTGAATTTAACACCACGAATTAGCGGTTTAGTGGTTGGTGTTAGTCGCCATTTTGTTGAAGGTGGTTTGTTGAAAAAAGGCGATTCACTGGTTGAACTCGACCCGACAGATTATTTATTAGCGATAAAACAAAGTGAAAATGACGTTGCAAAAGCGCGTTATAACTTAACGATTGAGCAAGGTCAGCAAACCATTGTGAAGCGTGAAGCACAATTATTAGAATCCGAATTACACGGGCAATCTGAAGAATTAGTGTTGAGAAAACCCCATTTAGAATTAGCCAAAGCGGCGTTAATTGCTGCCGAAGCATCACTCAAACAAGCGCATTTAAATTTAGAACGTACAAAACCGACTGCGCCATTTAACGCCATTATCACATCACGCAATGCAAATCTTGGCGCGTGGATGCCCGCCTTTTCAACAGGTACACCGCTTGCAAAATTAGTTGGAACAGATAATTTTTGGATAAATGTATCTGTGTCTGTGGATAAATTACGCTGGTTAAAAATCCCTGAAATTAACGGTACACAAGGCGCAGTGGCAAAAATCACTTACGAAAGTGCGTGGGGAAAAGACGTTTATCGAGATGGCGTAATTAAACGATTGCAAGCTGAAATTGAACCCGAAGGACGAATGGCGAAAATTCTCGTTGAAGTCGATGACCCGCTTTGTCAAAAAGTTGAAAATAAAACCAAACCGCCGTTAATGCTCGGAACGTATGTGCAAGTTGCGCTTGAAGGTTCAGTGTTAAATAACGTGATTGAATTACCTGAAACAACATTGCACGATGGCAAAACGTTGTGGTTATTAAATGAAAAAAATGAATTGGCTTTTATGGATATTGCGCCAATTTGGAAAGAAAACGGCAACATTTATTTAACGCAAAATACGTTTCCAGAAAATACCGTTGTGATTACTAGCGAATTAGCTGCACCGATGCTGGGAATGGCGTTGCGGCAAAAATAATTTACACACGTTCATTCAAAAACGATTTCACATCTTCTGAATACGCGGATTTTTTAGGTTGAAAATAATTTTGTGAATTTACTAAGCCCACAATTAAACCCACTTTTTGAAATTGCTGTTTTAAACTCTCAAGATTTTCCGTAATTAACGCGGTGGTTTGGGGTTGTTGATTTTTAAAATACGTATTCACCACGCCATTTTGATACGAAATCACAGCTTGCACTTCACCCAGATTTGGTGGCGTCAATGTTAGATTTACCGACCAATGTTGAGAATCCGTATCACCATTTTGTGACGCTTTATCGCGTTGAATTTCCATTTTTAAGGTTTCTGCTTGATTCCCCATCAAAAACGGTAATTCAACAGCCCAAATTTGCTTACCGCCCTCTTCTTTTGGTAACGAATGCAATTGATCAATAACGACTTTTGCCAACACATTTTCGGTTTTAGTTTGTAATTGCTGTAATCCATCAATTTGTTTTTCAGTCAACGCCAATTCATTTTGTTGCGAAATACCATTCTTTAACGTATCCATCAATTTGAATAAATCACCTTTAAAATCGCCGTTTTCTTCGGTTTCAACAGGCATTTGATTTGTTATGACGGCTTCATCATCGTGAACATTCAAACTCGGCAAAATTTCAGTCGCTAAATTTTTCAACGATTGCGGGATATTTTCAGAACGCGAAAGTGTCAAAAGTTGCGCGTGTAATTCTGTTTCATTTTGGTCAATCAATTGCGCGAGTTCGGGTGTGGGTGACGATTCTTGTTTTAACAAATTTTGCAACAAAGAAGAAACAAGTTGTTTCAACGCATTTGAAACGTTGGTATGTTGCAATAAATTCAGTAACGGCATTTTTAAATCTGTGATTTTGGGCAGCGCATTTTCTGTCATTAACGTCGATAAAACAGGCGGTTTTGACAAATTCGATGCCGCATTTTTTGATTCAAAAAATAAACCCGACGAATAAATTAAATGCTTCAATTTTTGTGAATTAAACAATTGCTCATTCGGTTTTAAATGGTCAAAAATCGCCGCTGCATTTTGTTTTAAGGTTTGTGCAAGCGATTCATTTTTGATTTCAAGTTGCGGCAAATCGGTTTTCAATTGATTGATTAAAACGGTCGGTGATTCATGTCGCGGCAACAATTGTTTCATTAACGCCGCAATTTTTTCTTCATGCAATTGTGCAGGCGTGATTGTCGTTGCAAGTTGCGTAAATTCTGGCATTGCACCAATTTTCGTAATCGCCAACGTCAACGCTTGCCCCACTTTTAACGGCACGCCATTTTGTGACGGTAACAATTGCAATTGATGTGGCTCAACGCTAACCAGCATTTTTTTACCGCTTGCCGCGTCGTTAATAATCAATTCCAGTTGAATTTTATGTCCAACTAATCCTGTCACTTTTGCTTCAATCGGTTGTTGATTTTGGGTGTGCTGTTCAAAATGTTTCAATGATTCATCAATGCGGTTCATTAACGGTGCAGTCGCAATCGTCAAACGCATCGCATTCATTTTTTCTGCGCTAGGCAAACTTTCATGAAATTGCGAATCAAAGGTCACAATTTTAAATTCCAATTCAGGCGATATTTTAACCACTTGCAACGTCACATTTTGTCCTAAATGCGGCGTAAATGTGGCGCGAGGATTTTGATTTTCGACTGTTAAAAGCTGTGCGCCCCATTTCAGCGTAATGCCCGATGGATTTATTGCGCTAACGCTGACTGCCAATTGTTGCCCAACTTTTAAATTCAAATTCGTTTCAACCAACGTTTTCATGGTTTGTAAAATTTGACTGTTAAACGAAGTTTGAATATCCATTTGAAAATCCTGAAAAAGCAGAAATAAATGATAATTTAGTCTATTTTGAAATGCGTGATTTCAATCGATAAATTATGCGTTTGCTCACTTAATGATTCGCCAACTCCTTTCGTTTCATCAAATTCAAATTTTTTAGCAGCGTTCACTTGTATTGTGACAAGTAGCAATGAAAATAAAGCGATTTTTTTATGCACAGCACACCCTTAGATAAAAACAGTATTGTTTTTTAGTGTGCTATGTGTCGGCATGACAATAAAATTCTATAACGCAATTATTGCGTTTTAAGCATAAGAACAGATTAAGGCTTAACCGCCAAACCCCAAGGATAATTCCCCACACCAACCGATTTTGTAACAGTTTGCGATTCTAAATCAATAATCGACACGTCATTACTCAAGCCATTTGCGGCGTATAAACGTTTTTCGTCAGGTGAAAACGCGATATTCCAAACCCGCGAGCCAACCAAAAGATATTTTTCAACTTCAAAGGTTTGCGCGTTCACAACTGCGATTCGATTTGCTGTCCCCAGCGCGACATAAGCGCGTTTGCGCTCTTTATCAATCGCAATTCCAACAGGTTGAATTTTGTCGTTTGGTACGCCTTGAATCGCAAAACTAATTGTTTTAAGTGGTTGTTTTGTTTTGGAATCTAAAACCATCAACGTTCCTGCCATTTCAGAAGTCACCCAAAGTTGTGAACTGTCAGGCGTAAACGTTACAAAACGCGGACGTGCATCAACTAACGTATTTTCCACAATCGTCTGTGTTTTTACGTCAATCCAATGCACCATATTCGTGGTTTCTGACGCACTGATTACCCATTGATTATCAGGACTAACGCAAATGCCTTCGGGTTCAACGCCGACTTTAATTTGTTTGCTGACTTTCTTTTTTGCTAAGTCAATGACTGTAACCAAACTATCGTCTTCATTTGACACATACATTTTGTCGCCCGTTGGACTTAACGCAAACGTTTCGGGGTCTTCGCCAGAAGGCAATTTACCTGTTTGTTTAAGGGTTTCAACATCAAAAATTTTGATTGTGTTGTCATCGCTGGTTGCAACGTAAAGTGATTTTTTGTCGGGACTTAACGCAATACCGCGCGGACGTTTGCCGACTGGAACAGTTTTTAATAATTTACCGTCAGTAGGATTTAAAATTGCGATTGCGTTGTCTTTTTCGAGTGTGACAAAAACGGTTTCAGCGTGAGCGATATTGAAAAATGAGGAGGTTAAAGCGAA
>JBASLW010000134.1:0-3244 GCA_049656545.1 Methylococcaceae bacterium | reverse complement strand
GTTAGAACCCTTGCAAGCAAATCCTACGAGTATTGGTGACCATTGCTTTATCGGCGCACGTTCTGAAATCGTTGAAGGCGGGAGTGTCGAAGACGGTGGCGTAATTTCAATGGGCGTTTATATTGGTCAAAGCACCAAAATTTTCAACCGCATGACAGGCGAAATTACTTATGGTCGCATTCCAGCAGGTTCGGTTGTGGTTTCTGGTAATTTACCATCAGCAGACGGTACTTACAGTTTGTATTGTGCGGTAATTATCAAACAAGTTGACGAACGTACTCGTAGTAAAACAGGCATTAACGAATTATTACGCGATTAAAACTAAAAAAGGCGGATTTCAAATCCGCCTTTTTTACATCCGTTAAAAATCAATTTCTTTTAATGTGATAACGAATTGCATCTGCTAATACATCCAAATGCGGCGGCAAGAAAATTTCACCATGCGAACCTGAAATAGAATGTCGAATCAAATTATGTTTTCTAAAAACATCTGACCATTTCGATAATGTCCACAATTTAATCGGTTTCATTCCTGCCGAAATAAACAAAATAACAGGTTCATCAAATGGCTGAATATCGTGATTTTTCCATGCTAATAATTGCGTAATAATGCCTGGGTCATTAAACATTTCGCCTAAATAACGTCCATTCACCACAAAATTATTCAAGTTAAAAAACTTAGATAAAAAACGAAAACACCAAAATAAAACAGGCGATTTTAAAGGCCAACGCGGATAAACGGTGTCAATTAACAAAATGCCTTTCGGTGGTTTGCCTTGTTTTATGAGTATTCGTGCGGTTTCTAATGCTGCAATGCCCCCAATCGAAAAACCACCAATGTAACCGACTTCAGTATTTTGGTTCAAAATGACTTCAGCATAAGCCTTTGCAATTGATTCAATTGTCGTATATTTTTCAGAAGGCGTAGGCGGCTGTAACATCGTTAAAGCGCAAACGTCACTCAACTTTCCCGCCAAATGCGTAAAACGCATAATGTCGCCATGTCCCGATGCAGCTAAATAAAAAGGCGTTTTTTGAGTATTTTCAGTCAACGGTAAAATAAGCGGGATAACCTTTTCATCAATTTCAGATTTGATGGCTTCGGCAAGTTGTGAAATAGTCGGATTTTCTAACAGCAATGAAAGCGAATAACGCTTGCCAAAAAGTTGTTCCATTTTCACCATTAACGTCACCGCCGCTAATGAATCGCCCCCTAATTCAAAGAAATTATCATCAATGCCAATTTCGCTAAGTTTTAAGGTATCGACCCACGCTTGCATTACTTGCATTTCAAGCGAACTGGACGCAACTTTTTTGGTTGAAATGTGTGTGAGTGCAGGTTGTGGCAACTCATCGTAATCAATTTTTCCATTCGATTTTACAGGCATCGAGTCCAGTAAAATAATCGTGCGAGGTTGCATATAATCGGGCAAATGTTGACGCAATAATTTCGACAATCCATTTGTGAGCATATTGGAATCGTCGGATAAATTAACCGCTTCAACATACGCATAAATTGCTTTTTGTTGATGATGTTCAATCACTTTAACCGCCGCAGTACGAACATTTTTGTGATTTTCAAGTAATGATTCGATTTCGCCAAGTTCAATGCGATAACCACTAATTTTGACTTGATTATCGATTCTACCAACGAAATAAAGCTGTCCATCTGTTCCGATGTAACCTGTATCGCCTGTTTTATAAACCCGATTTTTAGCGTCAAATGGGTCTGGTAAAAAACGTTCAGCGGTTAAATTAGCTTGATTTAAATAGCCTTTTGCAATAGCGTCGCCGCCGATGACAATTTCACCGATTGCACCAATTGGCAATAATTTGAGTTGATTATCGACAACGTAAATTTTCGTGTTATCAATCGAACGACCGATTGGCAAAACTGAATAATCTGTTTCTTTTGAACATTCAAACGCGGTTGCAAGAATCACAGTTTCGGTAGGACCATAAACATTTAAAATCCGTGCACCTGTTTTGGTAATAAATTCGTTAGCGAGTTTGGGGGGTAATACTTCGCCACCGCAACAAATCACACGCAAATCTGTAGTGGAATAATTTTCTAAACCTTGCAATAAATTTTTTACACTCGACGGTACTGAAGCAAAAGCGGTGATTTTTTCGTCAACGACAAAATGAGCAAATGCTTTCGGCGTTTCAAAACCCACAGGCGCAAGCACTAAACACGCGCCTTGTGTCAACGCTAAAAATATCTCAATCAAAGACGGGTCAAAACTGAATTGAATGGTTTGTGCAACGCGGTCAGTTGAGGTGATTTGAAAGGCTTTTTGTAGCCAACGTAAGCGAATCGCTAAGGATTCATGATTTAACATGACACCTTTTGGACGACCTGTTGAACCTGATGTAAAAATGACATACGCCAAATCATCCCCATTTGAAACGGGTAAATTTTCAGCCATTTCTTGCGTTTCGGATGATTCATCTAAAACTAATAAGTTTGAATGCAGCATTGAGAAACGTTTTTTATCTTCAGCAATACAAAGCAAGGCAATGGCTTTACTTTGTTGCAAAATTTCGGCAATACGTTCCGTTGGTGTATCAAAATTTATCGGCAAATACGCGGCATTGGCTTTTAAAATTGCCAACATTCCAATAATCATTTCAGAGCAACGTGGCACACAAATGGCGATAATTTCATTGGTTTTCGCGCCAAAGTGGATTAAACGTTGAATGTGTTGATGGCTTAATAAATCGAGTTGTTGATACGTTAATTTTGCCGTTTTACATTCCAGCGCAATGGCTTCTGGGTTTAATGTAACGTGTTGTTGAAATTGTTGAATGACGCTTGCTGTGAAAGGCTCTTTTTCACTAGGTGGATTAAAGTATTCAAGCAAAATCTGTTTTTCATTTGCAGGCAACAAATCAATATCGCAGATTGGCGTTTGTGGATTCTCTACCATTTGCGTCAAAATCCATTGCAACCGATTTCCAAGCATTTCTAAATCTTGCAATGTAAAAGCATTTTCTGCGCCTTCTAAAACCACTTCCACATCGTGTAAATCGTCAAATTCACAAATTGTTACGGCTAATGGATAACGTGCTATGCCATTAAATAATTGGTGTGCACTCATGATTGTATTACCGTAAGGTATTGCGGAATACTGCTGTTTTTCATAAGAAAACACTACATCAAATAATGAATCACGTTTGTTCCGCATCATTTGCAAACGTTTACAAATATCGCGCAGTGGAAAACGTTGATGACGATAAGACT
>JBASLW010000133.1:0-27130 GCA_049656545.1 Methylococcaceae bacterium | reverse complement strand
CTATTAACCCACACATAACGACTTAAATTTGAAAAAATAAACGATTTTCCCGTACCTTTTGGTGCAAGTTCCATCATGTTTAAATTATTTTGCACCAATGGCAATAAACGCAAAATCAAATTAGCTTGTTGCGCTTTTGTGTAGGCTGACGGTTCATAACCCATCGTGCGAAGTAACAAATAAATCCATTCTTGTGTTGAAAAATGTTCACGCGCTTCGACTAAGGCGTTTAAATCAACTTTACCCGATTGCATCGGTTTAAAATCAACCATTTCAATCACGTTAATTTTATCTTCTGAACGAACAATTAAACGCCCAGCTCCCCACTGCCCCCCTTCTAAGAGAATTGGATTTTGTTCAATAACATTATCTGAAACTCGTGCGTTTATTTCTTCGATGCAAGGAATAGAAAGTATGTTTTTGTCTTTGGCAATATCAACTCTAATGTTAAATCTGTCTAAAATTGTTAATGCTTCGCCAGACTGTAATTCATATTTAATGCGTTCTTTTTCTGTTTTAGCAGGTAAATGTTTGCTCATGAATGCAGTGACATCTTGATAAATATCTGCATTTGATTTACCAGCTTTTTGAAAACGAGAAATTAACCATTCTTCAACGAAACTTGGAATAGTGCGTTTATCTCTGATTTTCAAATTCCGTACTAGAGCTTTATCTATAATTAAATCACCAAAGGCTTCTCTTATTTTTATGTCTAATTTTTGACGGTTCAAAACATATCCTCAAAATTTTGGGTGGCTTCATCTTTCAATATCGAAACAGTAATTATTTGCTTTTCAATTTCAATTTTATTATTCATTGGCTTGACAATTTTTGATGTATTTTCTTTGCTATGACTTAATATCAAACTTTGTTGTAGCTCTATTTGATTTTTACTGATTGTTCTAACAAAGCGAATAATGGGAGAAAGATTTGTAGAAGTATTTGGTTTAATACAATTTTTTAGTGTACGTCCAACTAAACCAGAGAAAAAGTTGATTGTATCAACAAAATCCTCATTTTCTGGTGACGATGAAGAAGACCAAAATTTTTGGTCAAACATTTGTTCATCTCTGGGAAAAACATCGAAATTTATATAATGTCCTATCCTAACTTCAAGCAATGTTCTTAGTTCCTTTATTGTAGGAACTCGCCAATCATTGTAATTGGCATAACCACCTTTTTTATTAAATACAAAAGCCGCATCCATCCCATCATCCCAATTAAATCTTTCAGCGGTTCCCCAAATTTTCCCGTCATACCATTCTTGCCCATAAGAAAATCGTAACCACATTAAGCCTGTTTCACTGTCTTTAGCAATTCCATCTTCTACAATAAATCTACCTATCTGGTGGTGTGATGTTTTGACATTGATTTCGGACAAATTTTTTTTCGGAAAAAACTTCTCAAGTTCAGGTTTGACATCTTTTTGTAGTAATACTGGAGCAATTATATTTAAAGCTAAAGCCCAAGATTCAACTGCCCAAAATGCTGAGTCTTGTTGTGTGTCAAATTCATCATGCAAACGTTGGGCGAATGTTCCTAAATTTTGTCCTGTTAATTCCCAAACCAACCCCTCTGTTAAAACAAGCATCAACAAATTTGTTTCTCGTAAATGTTCAGGAGCAAGTTCTCGTAATAATTCACGACAACGGTTCACATCTCTAATTGCGGAGCGTCCGTATTCATCAATGATGAATTTTAATTTTTCGCGTGGGAGGTCGTTTAGCATTTTTGTATAAAGCCCTATGTTAATAAGAAACTTTAATTTTTAGAAGTTCGCCAATTTTTCTAATTGCATCATTATTTTTACAGGCATGATTACACTTTTCGCCATTTTCATTTTGTGCATCAAAAGCCCTAGATTCAGGTAAAGTATTGTAATAAAGCGTGTTCATTTCTTGAGCAGCTGCAAAAACATCATCTTTTGAAGGTAATCTAAAAATTTTTGATACCAGTGAATACAACGAAATTGCATTTGTACTGGATACAAGTTTTGCGGAAATTGATTTAAGTTCATCTGAAATGTTTACATCAATGACAGCATTCGTTAATTTTGAACGATATTTAAGTAAGATATAACTTGCCTCACCTATTGTTTTTCTAAACTCCTGCATCGGAGTTATAACTAACGCCAAAGTAAATTGTCCTAATAAAAAACCTATAAAACCACCAGTTATGCTTAAAAATGCACCAAGTAACATTGTTTTTCCTTTAATGATTAAACTAACTAATTGATTTAATTACTCACAAATTTGTTTATTTTCAATACATAATTTATTAAAAAAGCGCAACTTTCAATTTCTCAAAAGTGCGCCATATAAAAAACTAAACCACGATATTGACCAATTTTCCTGCAACAACAATCACTTTTTTCACAGATGAACCGTCGATAAATTTCAACACCGTCGCATCATTCAACGCCGCCGTTTCAATTTCAGCATTTGACGCACTCGCAGAAACCGAAATTTTGCCGCGCAATTTCCCATTCACTTGCACCATTAAATCCAACGAATTCTGCACTAACGCGCTTTCGTCAACCGTTAGCCATTTTTCGGAAACAATCGCGTTGTCATGACCTAATTCACGCCATAACTGGTCACAAATATGCGGCACAATCGGCGAAAGCATCACAACAATCGCTTCGAGCATTTCTTGGCGAATGGCTTTGCTGTTATTCGATTCATCAGTAAATTTCGATAACGTATTGAGCAATTCCATATTTGCCGCAATTGCGGTATTAAAAATAATTCTAACACCCATATCGTGCGTGACTTTTTGAATCGTTTGATGCAATTGACGACGCACAGTTTGTTGTTCGTCGTTTAAATCACCTTCGATTTTGAATTTTGCATCTTGCACTTGTTCCGAATGCAAAAACACTTGTCGCCACAAACGCTTTAAGAAACGTGACGCGCCTTCTACGCCGTCTGCTGACCATTCCAAAGATTGTTCTGGTGGCGCGGCAAACATGATGAATAAACGCACGGTGTCTGCGCCGTATTTTTCAATGAGTTCTTGCGGGTCAACGGTGTTGCCTTTGGATTTCGACATTTTACTGCCATCCATTAACACCATGCCTTGCGTGAGTAATTTTTTGAACGGTTCATCACAAACCACTAATCCTTCGTCGCGCAACAATTTGGTATAAAAACGCGCATACAACAAATGCAAAATCGCGTGTTCAATGCCGCCAATGTAATGGTCTACAGGCAACCAATGTTTTGCACTTTCGCCGAGCATCGCATCATTTGGTTGACTCGCAAAACGCGCGAAATACCACGACGATTCCATAAACGTGTCGAAGGTATCGGTTTCACGTTTTGCCGCTTTGCCACATTTTGGACAATCAACGTGTGAAAAAGTCGGATGTGCGACCAGCGGCGATTGTGAACCGTCCAAAATTACGTCGCGTGGCAATTGCACAGGCAAATCTTTATCAGGAACGGGAACTGTGCCGCAATCATCGCAATAAATCACAGGAATCGGTGCGCCCCAATAACGTTGCCGTGAAACGCCCCAATCACGCAAACGGAAATTCACTTTGCGAACACCTTTATTTTGCGCTTCTAACGTTTCGGCAATTTTGGCAAAAGCGTCTTGAGAGGTTAAGCCATCAAATGCACCTGAATTTTTCAATACGCCTTTTTGTGTGAACGCTTGTTCCGAGCAATCATCGTTTTCATCTTTTGCAGAAAAAATGACTTGTTTAATCGCAATGCCGTATTTTTTCGCAAATTCAAAATCACGTTGGTCATGTGCAGGCACTGACATCACCGCACCTGTGCCGTAACTCATCAACACGAAATTCGCAATCCAAACGGGGACGCTTTCGCCTGTAATCGGATGAATCGCCGTGATGCCCGAATTGATACCGCGTTTTTCCATCGTCTCCATTGCGGCTTCGGAAGTTTCCATCGTTTTACAATCTTCAATAAATGCGCGAATGTCGGCATTTGTTTCAGCGGCTTTTAACGCGAGTGGATGTTCAGCGGCAACGGCTAAATACGTCACGCCCATCAAGGTATCGGGGCGCGTGGTATAAATACGGACAGGATTTTCATTTGGCACGGAAAAATCCATTTCCACACCTTCCGAACGCCCAATCCAATTGGCTTGCATGGTTTTAACTTGTTCTGGCCAGCCATCGAGTGTTTCGAGCGAATCAAGTAATTCTTGTGCGTAATCGGTAATTTTCAAAAACCATTGTGCGATTTCTTTGCGCTCCACTTTGGTATCACAACGCCAGCAACAACCGTCGATGACCTGCTCATTCGCCAAAACAGTCATATCGTGCGGACACCAATTCACAGGCGCGGTTTTTTTATAAACCAGCCCTTTGTCCAAAAGTTTTAAGAAAAACCATTGTTCCCAACGATAATAATCAGGGTCACACGTTGCAATTTCTCTATCCCAATCGTAGGCAAAACCTAAGCGTTTCAATTGGTCGCGCATGTAATCGATATTGCTGTAAGTCCAATCGGCAGGATGCACTTTGTGTTGCATGGCGGCATTTTCAGCAGGCAAACCAAACGCATCCCAACCCATTGGTTGCAATACGTTTTTACCGAGCATACGTTGATAACGCGAAATGACATCGCCGATGGTGTAGTTCCGAACGTGTCCCATATGCAATCTGCCGCTCGGATACGGAAACATAGAAAGACAATAGTATTTTTCTTGGTCAGGCTTTTCGGTGACATTGAAAATTTTTGAAACCGCCCACGCTTGTTGGACTTGTGTTTCGATTTCTTGAGGCTGATAAATTTCTTGCATGAGTTTTGAAGTGGATAATTAAAAAATAATGTATGTGTTAAAAATGAGATTAAGCTATTTCCCAATCTGTAAAATCTTCAGTTACTTTGGGATTCCCTGTTAATTTAACAATAACTGTTGGTTTATAAATATCATCGGCGGGATTGACATCGTAATAAATCTTACCTTTGATATAAAAAATTGAAACTCCTTCAGATTTAGCACTTGATAAACTTTGAAAAAATGCAACACTGCCCATATCACCAAAGTTCAATGTATCGCCTTCTTTGGGATTGAAATCGATAATTGTGTCTACTGATTTATTAAAAACTAAATCACCTTTGGAATTGAAGGATAAAAAATCTGATGTTTGAAATGAAAAAACATCTGCACCTTTGCCTCCTGTTAATTTGTCAGAACCTGCACCACCCATCAACGTGTTATCAAGGGCTGAACCTACAATAATGTCACTCCCTGCGCCTGCATCGACTGAACCCGAACCTTTTAAGGTAATGTCGTTATTTCCTGACAATATCTTTGGCAAATCGCGGTTTATCAGATTGTCTTGCATTTCGCCAACAGGAGCTAAATTGTAAGTGTCCAAATTCGTCAAGCCACTTTTTTCAATGTATTCTAAATTGGTGTAAACATTTTTATACGTTAAATTCGCACTGCTTAAACTGTAATCAACCGTTTCTACTTGGACATTTTTTAAACTCATAATTTCGGTATTGCCTTGTGTTCCCCATGAACCTGAAATTTTCCCCGTCAATGAAATCGAAAAGTCATTAGATAAATAGGCATATTTATTGATAACGACACTATTTTTTGTGGGTGAAAATGAAAGCGCAGGCGAATCTGAAAACACTTCTTTTTGAGTGGAAATTTCAACTTTATATTTTTCACCTTCATAATAACTAAGGGATTCTTGATAGTTGATTTTCGCACCAAAAACGTTGTTTTTAGTCGTAAAGACAGCGTTGCTGATTTGTGTTAAATCGGCGCGAATATCGTCTTTTGTCCCTGCTTCACCTGCATTGGTATAAATAATTGAATTGGCTCTATCGTCATAAGCAAGTTTGATATTTGGATTGACTTTGACGGTTTTTGCATTTGGCTTGACCACCACAACAGGGGCGGTATTGCTAGTTGTTGCATTGGTTGAGAGTTTAATTACGCCATTGGGACTTGTGAAATCATAGCTACTGCTAGTATTTGCGGCATCCGTATTTTGAATTTTTATGAGAAGAGTAGAACTATCATTCGATACTAAATTGATAGTTTGTAATGTTGTAGCATTCGGGTCATAAGCATCACTTCCTTTAATTTTTGCACTCCATTTTGCCGTTGTTGCGGGAATAATTGGTATTGCTAGTGCTGCGTCAGTTGATGTTGTCACATCTTCCTTAACCGCTGAAACTGAGGGTACTTCAGGTGTTCCAATTAAAAGGATATTACTGTCTGAAAAATTGGCAGTCTGAAGTATTGGTGTTTGTACTGTTTTACCTTTTTCTGTTTTTGGTTCTAAAACATATTGTGTAATCGTATTTTCTAACAAACTTGATACATTGTCAGGATCAATAGCTGAGGATGAATCCGATATATTTTTTAGAATTTTGTCATCAAACTTGGAATAATTAGAAATAGCATTGCTAATATTCAATTTTTTTGACTCATCAACACTCAGGTTAAAACTGGGTAAAGCACTTTTAATTTTTGAATCATTAGATTTGAGTTGCAGATGTTGAGAATCCATGTTGACAAAAGCATCTAAAGCCGCTTGAAACTCAGCGAGTTTAGCGTCATCCGCAAGTAAATAAGCACCATTCAAAGTAGTCTTCGTTGTAGCCATTGCAATTAAATCCTATGGTTTTTAATTATGTTGAGAGAGGAAAAATTATTTTTATATCCTTATATCGTCAGTTTATCGTAAATTGTTTAAATTAACGCACAAGAAAAGCGTTTAAATTCTTTCAACTTTTTTATAAAACTGTTATGCACATTGAAAATAATTGGCTCACAAACATTAAAAAAATTGTGTCACCCAATTTTAACAATCGCCCGAATGAAGATAATATTTCGTTAATTATTATTCACTGTATTAGCTTGCCGCCAAACGAATTTGGTACAAATGACATTTTGGATTTTTTTTGTAATCGATTGAACCCAAACGCACATCCTTATTTTCAAACAATTTATGAAATGCAAGTTTCGGCACATTTACTGATTCGTCGTGATGGCGAATGTGTACAATTTGTTCCGTTTAATAAACGCGCTTGGCACGCTGGCATTTCTAATTTTCAAGGTCGTGAAAACTGCAACGATTTTTCAATCGGTATCGAATTAGAAGGCTGCGAAACGATTGCTTATACGCCAATGCAATATCAAAAATTAAACGAAGTCATTCGTGCATTGCAAAAAAACTATCCGACTTTAACCAATATTGCGCCGCATTCTGCTATTGCGCCAAATCGAAAAACTGATCCAGGCGAATTATTTGATTGGTCACAATTGGATTTTTAGAAATTAGATTTTTCAGTCACAATGCCACTTTTATTCACTCACAATTTGGAATTACAAAATGGATTATCCTGAAAAAACCTGTTCTATTGAACGCCTTGTCACACATGAGAAATTAGTTCAAGCAACGATTGCTGGACGCAAAACGCAACAACGTCGCAATGGTGTTTATGGTTATCCGAATGAAACGTTTGAATTGGAAGGTCAAACCTTTGTTGTTACGGATTTATATCAACAACGTTTAGGCGACATGACTGACGCGGATGCACAAGCAGAAGGCTATCCCAGTTTAGAAATGTACCGTGATTTAATTTTACGAATGCACGGTGGAATGGAATGGAATGACGATGCGTCTGCTTGGGTGCATTGTTTTAAAGCGCAAGCCTAAATAAAAAAACGCGACTAAAAAGTCGCGTTTTTCACAAAGCAGTTAAGCAAATGTATTCACTGACGTAGCACTACCTGCTGCGATAGTCGAACCCGTTGCTGTACCTGAACCTGTTAAAGGTGTTCCGTCAATAACCATTGTTCCTGTGTTGATGTTAGCAGGAAGTGTAACAGTAACAGGTCTTGGAATGATGACAGGCGCAGGTGTTATTGGAGAAATTGCCATTTTTATCACCTTAAAATCAATAGTTAAAAAAGCTACAA
Source organism: Methylococcaceae bacterium (assembly GCA_049656545.1). Classification (GTDB taxonomy): domain Bacteria; phylum Pseudomonadota; class Gammaproteobacteria; order Methylococcales; family Methylomonadaceae; genus UBA10906. The sequence continues at coordinate 19,207 of JBASLW010000133.1, read as the reverse complement.
CGCAAAATTTACTTCACGCTACCTCTTATTTCGACATTAACATTAAATTCTAAAATTTTTTTATTCTCACCACGTCATCCAACGCAACACAAAGCGATTTTCTCAGCGGATTAACCAAATATCTAAGTTCGTAACTTAAAAATAACCATCGCAAAAGGCACGACTAACGAGAATTCAAACCAGTGAAATTGGTGCTGTACCCGACGAAGTTGTACGTCGGTGTTGTTAAGACCAGAACAGGTACAATGTAAATGCTGTTCCACTTCAGATAAATCAATGCGATGCACATTATTTAAAGCGGTCATGTTTTATCCTTGTGTTGTTTTTAGTGTTTGAAATAAAGCCTCAATCCACGCGCCAACTAATTTCCGATATAATAACTCATCTTTTATAGCCGCTAATTTGTTGATAAACGGCATTCAAACTTTCGGAGTTTTTATGAATCAGGATTTAAAAACCTATTTAATCACCTGCCAAGAACGTGTTGAGGGCGCGTTAAAAGCACGTTTGCCTAGTGAAAATGTATTGCCATTACGTTTACATGAAGCAATGCGTTACAGCGTATTGAATGGGGGAAAACGCATGCGCCCGATGCTAACTTATGCAACAGGAAAAGTATTAGGACTTTCACCAAATGAATTAGATGCGATTGCCTGTGCGGTTGAATGTATTCACGTTTATTCGTTAATTCACGATGATTTACCCGCAATGGATGATGATGATTTACGGCGCGGCAAACCGACGTGCCACAAAGCTTTCGACGAAGCCACAGCAATTTTAGCAGGCGATGGATTACAAGCCTTTGCGTTTGAATTGCTCGCGCATGATTCAACTATTTCGGCAACAGCTGACAAACGTCTTGAAATGATTACTTGTTTAGCCAAAGCCAGTGGTTCACAAGGAATGGTAGGCGGTCAAGCGATTGATTTGGAATCAGTTGGAAAAATGCTTACGTTGCCTGAACTTGAAAATATGCACATTCACAAAACAGGTGCATTGATTCGAGCAAGTGTTGTTTTAGCTACGTTAGCTGATAAAAATGTTAATGTTGAAGTAGCGAAAAAACTCGATAACTATGCGAAATGTATTGGTTTATCGTTTCAAGTGAAAGACGATATTCTTGATGAAGAAAGTGACACCCAAACACTCGGAAAAACCCAAGGTAAAGATAAAGATAACAACAAACCGACTTATCCTGCGCTTTTAGGATTAGCAGGTGCAAAAGAAAAAGCCCAACTTTTACACGAAAAAGCCCTTGAAAATCTTGCTGATTTTGGTGACGAAGCCAATTTATTACGCGAACTTTCGCTTTACATCATACAACGTGACCACTAATTCAACCTGCCAACTACCCCGCATTCAAGGAATTCAAAGCATCATGACCTACACAAGCTACCCTTTACTCGACAAAATCAATTCACCTGCAGATATTCGCAAACTCGAAAAAGACCAACTCAAACCTCTTTGCAAAGAAGTACGCGAGTTTTTAACAAAATCCGTCAGTGTTTCGGGTGGACATTTTGCGGCAGGATTGGGGACAGTCGAGGTAACGGTGGCGTTGCATTATGTGTTTGATACACCGAATGACAAATTGGTGTGGGATGTCGGACACCAAGCCTATCCGCATAAAATTTTGACGGGACGCAAAGACCGTATGACGACGATTCGTGCTAAAAATGGCGTATCTGCGTTTCCGAATCGTGATGAAAGTGAATACGATGCGTTTGGCGTGGGTCATTCTAGTACGTCAATTAGTGCGGCGTTGGGAATGGCAATTGCGGCAAATTTAAAAGGTGATCATCGTCAAATGGTGGCAATTATTGGTGACGGCAGCATTACAGGCGGCATGGCTTATGAAGCCATGAATCATGCAGGTTCGATTGATGCAAATTTGTTGGTCATTTTAAACGATAACGATATGTCGATTTCACCACCTGTTGGTGCGATGAGTAATTATTTAACGAAAATTTTGTCAAGTCGTCTGTATTCATCAATGCGTGAAGAAAGTAAGAAAGCCTTGAGTAAAATGCCAACCGTTTGGGAATTAGCTCGGCGAACTGAAGAACACATCAAAGGCATGGTAATTCCTGGCACACTGTTTGAAGAACTCGGTTTCAACTACATTGGCCCTATCGATGGACATGATATTGAAATGTTGGTTTCAACCTTAGAAAATTTGAAACACATTTCAGGGCCTCGGTTTTTACATATTGTGACCAAAAAAGGGAAAGGCTATTTGCCTGCCGAAAAAGACCCGCTGGCTTATCATGGCGTTCCCGCGTTTGACCACACCTTAGATCATTTACCTAAATCTGCGCCCTCCCCGCACCCCACTTACACTGAAGTTTTTGGTCAATGGTTATGTGATATGGCAGCGCAAGATTCACGTTTATTAGGTATAACGCCTGCCATGCGTGAAGGGTCAGGTTTAGTAAAATTTTCAGAACAATTCCCCGATCGTTATTTCGATGTAGCCATTGCAGAGCAACACGCTGTAACACTAGCGGCGGGTCAAGCGTGTGAAGGAGCAAAACCTGTTGTAGCGATTTATTCAACGTTTTTACAACGCGCTTACGACCAATTAATTCATGACGTGGCATTGCAAAATTTAGATGTCCTTTTTGCACTTGACCGCGCGGGGTTAGTTGGTCCTGATGGTCCAACGCACGCAGGAAGTTTTGATTACAGTTATTTACGCTGCATTCCAAACATGGTGATTATGGCACCTGCTGATGAAAATGAATGTCGTCAAATGCTAACGACAGGATTCTTGTATAACGGCACGGCAGCAGTGCGTTATCCTCGTGGTAAAGGAGCGGGTGTAGTAATCGACAACGCATTAAAAACGGTTGAAATGGGCAAAGCTGAAATCCGTCATACAGGTTCACGAATTGCAATGTTAGCGTGGGGAAGCATGGTTACACCTACTGTACACGTCGGCAAAGAATTAAGTGCAACGGTGGTAAATATGCGTTTTGTAAAACCGATTGACGAAACGTTAATTTTAGAACTTGCTAAAACACACGATGTGTTTGTTACCGTCGAAGAAAATGTATTAGCGGGTGGCGCAGGTGAAGCGGTGAATCGCTTTTTACAAACGCAAAAAATCTTAATGCCTGTTTTAAATTTAGGGTTGCCTGATTATTTTGTTGAACAGGGAACACGCGAAGAATGTTTGACAGAATGTGGTTTAGATTCACAAGGCATTTTGGCGAGCGTTGAAGCATTTTGTGCGTAATATCGTCGTTTTTATCAAATTGGAAAAGATATGCACATTTTAATCAGTAACGATGATGGTTATTTAGCAGAAGGCATCGGCGCATTGGCAAAAGCGTTAAGCGACTACGCCACCATTTCAGTGGTTGCGCCCGATAGAAATCGTAGCGCGGCAAGTAATTCCTTGACGTTAGATATGCCGTTACGCGCCACTTTAGCACACAACGGCTTTACGAAGGTTGACGGAACACCAACCGATTGTGTGCATTTAGCGATTACAGGATTACTCGAAAATGAACCTGATATGGTTTTTGCTGGCATCAATCATGGGGCAAATTTAGGGGATGATGTTTTGTACTCTGGAACAGTTGCTGCAGCAACAGAAGGTCGTTTTTTAGGATTACCCGCTGTCGCAATTTCATTAGTCGGCGACCATCCACAACATTTTGAAACCGCCGCGCAAGTCGCGGTTATTTTGTTTAAACACATTCTCAAAAAACCATTGGCGGATAATACGATTTTAAATGTTAACGTTCCTGATTTGCCTTTTGCCGAATTAAAAGGTTTTAGAGCTTGCCGATTAGGACAACGCCATAAATCAGAGCCAATTATTCAAAGTCAAGACCAACGTGGGCGACGAATTTATTGGGTTGGTGCAGCTGGTGAAGAGCAAGATGCAGGCGAAGGAACAGATTTTTATGCAGTCAATAATGGTTATGTGTCAGTTACGCCGTTGCAATTAGATTTAACATTTTATGAAAAATTGGACACGCTAAAACAGTGGCTACCTGAGGATTAACAAATGTTTTTCGAGAATTTTTTAAAGTTTTTAAAAAAAAATGCTGTATTGCTAACCCAAATAACAGTGCTTTCTTTGCCATTTGTTATTTTTGCGTTTTACTATTCAACCACTGAAAATGCTGACATTGTTGATATTCCGACACTTGAAAAAGTAGAAGTCGCGTCAGTTGAAAAAATAAAAACAGCTGAAAATCCAAAATCTGAAACCAAAAATCCTCAGGCAAAAACTGTTGAACCCTCGACTTTTGAGGTTGATGAAGTCAGCCGTGAAATGCTCGACAACAGTGCAAAAAATCCACAAGAAATGTTATCAACAAGTGGCGCGTGTGCAACTTCTCAAAATGTTAGAACTATTTCAAAACAGACAGGCACGATTTCAAAAGCTAAAAACATTGAACAATTTAAAAAGCCCTTACCTGCGATGATTACCGAAGTGGAATACACTTGCGTCGATTCAAAAGGGGCATCACAAACAAAGTCAACGACAATGGGCGTAGCAGTGGATTCTGACGCGAATGTTTTACGCTGCATTCAGTCCAATTCTGATGCCACGATGACCAGGGAAGAACGTTTTAAACACGTCGTAAAAATTATGACGCACCATTGTGGATTCAAATTATCCGAACACACGAGCATAGCAAAACCATGACGTTGCGCCATTTACAAGGTATCGGCATGACTTCGCAACGCACACGCGACAGAATGGTTAAACGCTTAATTGAACAAGGGATTTCAAACGCGCAAGTTTTAGAAATGATGCGAACCACGCCGCGCCATATTTTTGTTGATGAAGCCTTAGCAAGTCGTGCTTACGAAGATACCGCGTTGCCGATTGGTTATAATCAAACGATTTCACAACCTTACACGGTAGCAAAAATGACGGAATTGTTATTTGAAAAACGCGAAGTTTTTGGGAAAGTGTTAGAAATTGGAACAGGTTGCGGTTATCAAACGGCGATTTTGGCGAAATTAGTTGAAACAGTTTATTCGATTGAACGGATTTTGCCCCTGCAAAAAAAAGCGATTCATCATACCGCTTTGTTAAAACTTAAAAATATCCGTTATACACACAACGATGGTGGTTGGGGCTGGGAAGAATTCGCACCGTTTGACGGCATTTTAGTTGCAGCGTCGCCAACCGAAATCCCTGAGTCGTTGTTGCAACAATTGGCGATTGGCGGCGTGATGATTATTCCTGTTGGTGACTCAGAAGGAAATCAAACATTACAACGTATTACGCGCACTGAAAGCAGTTTTCAAGTTGAGCAACTCGAACCCGTGAGTTTTGTGCCATTTTTAGCAGGGAAGGAATAACGATGTTTCAAAAACTTTATACCAAAACCTTAAGCTGGTCACGGCATCGGCATGCTGAAAAATATCTGTGTTTTGTGAGTTTTGCGGATTCATCATTTTTCCCGATTACACCCTTGGTAATGCTTGTGCCGATGGTTTTGGCGCAAGTTGATAAAGCGTTTAGATTGGCGTTTTTAACGACACTTTTTTCAGCGTTAGGCGCGATTTTGGGTTACAGCATTGGTTATTTTTTATTTGAAGCGATAACGCCTTGGTTGCAAACGACGCATTATTGGAATGATTATTTGTCAGCAAAAACTGAAGTTGATAAATGGGGAATTTGGGCAGTGTTAATCGGTGGTTTTTTACCGATTCCGTATAAAATTTTTACCATTACAGCAGGTTCATTAAACATGGCGTTATTGCCATTCCTCGCCGTTTCGACATTTGGACGCGGCACTCGATTTTTTGTTATCGCATTTTTATTAAAATTTGGCGGCGAAAAATTTGAGGCAAAAATAAACAAACACATCAATAAAATCGGCTGGTTCGTCGTCGCTGCAATCGGTATAGGTGGGACGCTTTACTATTTTCTAAAACACAACTAACAAAAAAAATCATGACAAACATTTATTCTTTAGCTGTCGAAGGTGTACAAAAATTAGTGCCTTACAAAGCAGGCAAACCGATTGAAGAATTAGAACGTGAATTAGGAATTTCTAATATCGTCAAATTAGCATCGAATGAAAATCCGTTGGGAATTGGACAAAAAGCGCGTGATGCTATTCAAAATGTGATGGCAGATTTAGCGTTATATCCTGACGGTAGCGGATTTAATTTAAAGAAAGCATTAGCGAAAAAATATAATGTTGACGCTGAACAAATCACGCTAGGAAATGGCTCAAATGAAATTTTGGAATTGGTGGCACGGGCATTTTTAACACCTGAAAATGAAGTGATTTTTTCACAACACGCTTTTGCGGTTTATCCGATTGTGACACAAGCTGTTGGTGCAAAAGCTGTTGTTACGCCAGCAATAAATTACGGACATGATTTGTTGGAAATGTTTGAACGCATTACGCCAAAAACACGCTTGATTTTTATTGCGAATCCAAATAATCCAACGGGAACATTGCTAAAACAAGAAGCGATTGAACATTTTGTCGGTTTATTACCGCCGCACGTTATTTGCGTTTTAGATGAAGCGTATTTTGAATTTGTCAGCCAAACCGAAGCAGTTGATTCCGTTTCATGGTTACAAAAATTTCCGAATTTAATTATTACGCGCACCTTTTCAAAAGCCTACGGTTTAGCGGGTTTGCGAGTGGGTTACAGTTTGTCGAGTGTTGCTTGTGCGGATTTGCTAAACCGCGTTCGTCAACCGTTTAACAATAATTCGCTTGCCTTAGTTGCAGCCGAAGCTGCTTTGAATGATGCCGAACACGTTCGCGCAACCGTTGAAAATAATGCTGCTGGTATGAAACAACTCACTGACGGTTTTGAAGCATTGGGATTAAATTGGATTCCATCGGCAGGCAATTTCGTTTCGGTCGATTTAGACCAAGCGGGCGCACCAATTTATGAAAAACTATTGCGAAAAGGCGTAATTGTCCGCCCTGTTGATGTGTACGAAATGCCCACTTTTTTACGCATCAGCATTGGAACGCCAGCAGAAAATGCCAAATTTTTAAATGCGCTAAAGGACGTTTTAAGCGATGTTTAAAAAATTATGCGTCATTGGCGTAGGTTTAATTGGAGGTTCAATTGCAAAATCAGCGCGGGCAAATCATCTGGTTGAAAAAATTGTCGGTTTTGGGCGTGTTGATGATGTTGAAAATTTGCAATGCGCTAAAGATTTAAACGTCATTGATGATTTTTATACGGATATTGAAACGGCAATTTTAGATGCGGATTTTGTGATTATAGCCACGCCTGTCGCGGCGACTGAAGCTATTTTGAAATTATTAAAGCCGTTTTGGTCAAACGAAACCATTTACAGCGATGTTGGCAGCACAAAAGGAAATGTCATTGATGCAGCAACAAATGTTTTTGGTTTTGTACCTGAAAATTTCATTCCTGCCCATCCAATTGCAGGGGCAGAAAATAGCGGTGTTCAAGCTGCATTAGTGGATTTATTTTTAAACAAACGTTTAATTATTACGCCAGTTGAAAATACAAATACTGCCGCCCTCGAAAAATTGCACAGATTTTGGGAAAAAATCGGTTCTGTAGTGTCAATAATGGATGTACAACAACACGACAGCGTTTTAGCGGCAACCAGTCATTTGCCGCATTTGTTAGCATTTGCGCTAGTGGATATGTTGGGACAACGTGACGAACAAGAAGCCATTTTTAAATATGCGGCTAGCGGATTTCGTGATTTTACGCGAATTGCATCGAGCGACCCCACCATGTGGACAGCAATTTGTGACGCAAATAAAACAGAAATTTCACCTTTGATTGAACAATTTAAAACCGAATTATCAAAAATTCAGCAATTGTTAGAAACTGAAAATTTCGACCAACTTTTCCAATTATTTACTTATGCTAATACGGCAAGGCAGCGATTTTTGAATCAAAATCAGCATTCCACAATCTCAATAGGTTCAAGCATTGACTAACACGACAAAGCAAGGCTTGGTTATCGCGCATTTAGGACAAGGCATTGCCGTTGAACACGATGGCGAAATTATTTTATGTCAACCGTTACGAAAATTGGACACTGTAACCGTTGGTGACAAAGTTTTATGGTCATTAGTTGCACCAGAACAAGGACGAATTGAAGCACTTTTACCCCGAAAATCTGTTCTCTCGCGTCCCTCACGCAACGACAAAATACGTCCTGTTGCCGCAAATATAGATAATGTGTTTGTTGTCTTTGCAGTTGAACCCTTTTGTGATTTTTTATTGCTTGACCAGTATTTGGCAATTTGTGAAAACCGTGATTTTTGTGCGTCATTGATTTTGAATAAAACCGATTTACCACTTTCAAACGAAATCGAAACGGAATTAGCCAATTACGTCAATTTGGGTTATTCACTGTATCGCGTTTGTGCGAATGAAGCGGAAAGTTTGGGAGAATTAAAACAAGCGTTGCGTGGACAAGTTAGTATTTTTACAGGGCAATCAGGTGTAGGAAAATCGTCACTTACAAATACCTTAATTCCTGATAAAAATCTTAAAACAAACACAGTTTCAGCGACCACAAAACATGGTCGTCACACAACAACCGCAGCCACACTTTATCATTTGCCTGAAGGGGGCGATTTAATTGATTCACCAGGAGTCGCTATTTTTGGTTTAGCAGATATTTCACGCGGACAATTAGCTCAAGGTTATCGAGAATTTTTACCTTATTTAGCGCAATGCAAATTTAACGATTGCAGTCATCATTTAGACAAAGGTTGTGAAGTTCGAGCGGCAGTTGAAAGAGGAGACATTTCAACGCCGCGTTATGAACGTTTTTTAAAATTACACGAAAAAATGTAATTTCTTAAAACGGAATATCATCATCGTAAGGCGCATCAAAACTTGGCGCAACAGCGGGACGTGGTTTTGGTGGTGCATAACTTGGTGCAGGCGGTGGCGCGTAATTTTGAGCGGGCGGTTGTTGATAATTTTGTGGCGCATAGTTTTGAGCTGGTGCGGGAGCATTGTAATCATTTGTCCCTGCTGATTCGCGTTTACCCACTAAATCAATAATGGTGGCATTTAATTCTAAATTTGTTTTTTTCGTGCCATCATTTGCCGTGTATTCACTCATCGTTAATTCACCAGACACGAAAACTTGTTGTCCTTTTTTCAAATAATCTTTCAGTGTTCCTTCCGCTCTACGTCCCCAAAGTACCACGCGCAACCAAACGGTTTGTTGCTTATCACCAAATCCCACATTATTTGCCACGCTGACATTTAAAACGGCTTGACCTGAAGGTAAATAACGCACTTCGGCATCACGTCCGACCGTACATACACCACTAAACACATTTGACATAATTTTCTCTATTTTAATTAACTAATTTTAGGGATTTTTCGTTTTATTTTAGGCATTTGTGGTTTAAAAATTCGCGTCATTAAAAATTCACACTTTTTTTTTAAACTGCCGATAAACCAAACGTATGTTTATTTTAACTTTGAAAGAAGGAATGCGGTCATGAATTTTAAAACTTTTTTAAATACGTCTAACGCAACATCAGATGAAGAAATCGGCGCGAGTTTAACGCCTGCTTTTTGCCCAGAAATTATTGCGTTATTGAATGCTCAACATTTGAATGCGAGAAAAACACTTTCGCGTTTTATTGCGCCAATTTCGCCAGATTATGGTTTTGATGAACACGCGCACGGTCTGTCATAAGTCGATATTTTTCAGACAAAACACGCTTTAGCCTTTATCATATTCGCTCACTTATTCAACATAATAAAGGTTTTAGAATGCAAATTAAGAACAACACAGCGGTTTCAATTCATTACACTTTAACAAATGATGCGGGCGAAATTATCGACAGTTCGATTGAAAGTGGCGAACCGTTAAGTTATTTACACGGCACGGGCAGCATCATTTCAGGTTTGGAAGCGGCGTTGCACGGCAGAAATACAGGCGATAAATTTAAAGCTCACATTCCTGCTTCTGATGCTTACGGACAAGTGTTTGAAGACCGTGTGCAAGTGATTTCGCGTGAAATGTTTGATGGCATTGATAACATTGAAGTGGGCATGCAATTTCACGCTGATGTTAGCGAAGGTCCAGGAATCGTAACCGTTGTAGCAGTTGAAGGCGATAACATTACTATCGACGGCAATCATCCATTAGCAGGAATGCCATTGAATTTTGATATTGAAATTGTTGAAGTGCGTGACGCGACCGAAGAAGAAATTGAACATGGTCACATTCATGGTGCTGGCGGACATCACCACTAATCGTTTCGACATTCAGGAGTAACGTTTATGGCTTTTATGCAAGGCAAAAAAGTGTTGATTGTTGGGTTAATCAGTGATCGTTCGATTGCGTGGGGAATTGCACAGGCAATGCGTCATGAAGGAGCTGAACTTGCGTTCACTTATCAAACCGAAAAAATTAAAGAACGTGTTAAAAAATTAGCCGCACAATGCGATTCATCAATTGTTGTGGAATGTGATGTGCAATTTGACGAACATATTGACAATGTTTTTGTTGAACTCGGAAAACATTGGGATGGTTTGGATTGTATCGTGCATTCAGTTGCCTTTGCACCGCGTGAAGCGTTGGATGGTGATTATGTGAATGCAACAACCCGCGATAACTTCCGAATTGCACACGATGTCAGTTCTTACAGTTTTACTGCATTGGCAAAGGCAGGACGTTCAATGATGCAAGGTCGTAACGGTTCATTATTGACGCTTAGTTATTTGGGTGCAGAACGTGCTATTCCCAATTACAACGTAATGGGCGTAGCGAAAGCGAGTTTAGAAGCGAATGTTCGTTATATGGCGGTTTCATTAGGGGCAGAAGGTACGCGCGTGAATGCGATTTCAGCAGGACCAATTAGAACGTTAGCGGCTTCTGGTATTAACGATTTCAAAGCCATGTTGAGCAAAGCCGCTGACGCTTCACCTCTGAAAAAGAACGTTACCATCGAAGAAGTTGGCAATGCAGCAGCATTTTTATGTTCAGATTTAGCATCTGGCATTACGGGCGAACTGACTTATGTTGATTGTGGCTATAACATTATGGGGTTAGCCGCCGCGTAATTTGCAGTTTAGAAGCGCATTGTTAATGCGCTTCATCCCAATTTTCACCAATTCCTACATCGACAATCAGCGGTACAGTCAAATTCGCCGCACCACTCATTAGATTTTTAATTTTTTCAATTGCGCTGTCGAGTTGTTCTGTTTTGATTTCAAAAACCAATTCGTCGTGAACTTGCATAATCATTTTGGCATCGATATTTTTTTCGAGCCAATTATCAACAACCAACATCGCACGTTTAATAATGTCAGCCGCTGTGCCTTGCATCGGCGCGTTAATCGCGGTGCGTTCTGCATATTGGCGCAACATCGGATTACGCGAATCAATTTCTGGCAAATACAAACGTCGCCCAAAAAGTGTTTCCACAAAACCTTGTTCTTTCGCCAAAATTTTCGTTTCATTCATGTATTTTTTCACGTTTGGATAACGTTCAAAATAAAGATTGATATAGGTTTGCGCGTCGGTGCGCGAAATATCGAGTTGTTTCGCCAAGCCAAACGCAGACATTCCATAAATCAAACCAAAGTTAATCGCTTTTGCGTTGCGACGTAATTCATTGCTCACTTCATCTAACGGCACATTAAATACTTCCGATGCTGTTGCACGGTGAATATCTTCGCCCTGTTGAAACGCAGTAATCAGCCCGTTATCTTGCGCTAAATGCGCCATAATTCGCAGTTCAATTTGCGAATAATCGGCAGCCACAATTTTGTAACCCTTTGGTGCGATAAACGCTTGACGGATTTTACGACCTTCCGCGCTACGAATCGGAATGTTTTGTAAATTCGGGTCGGATGATGATAAACGCCCCGTCACTGTTACAACTTGATTGTACGATGTGTGAACACGCCCCGTTTTGACGTTAATTTGTTGCGGCAATTTATCAATATATGTCGATTTTAATTTGCTCAAACTGCGATGCTCAATTAGCAATTTTGGCAATTCGTAATCTTCCGCCAATTCTTGTAACACCGATTCATCGGTCGAAGGTTGTCCTGTCGGCGTGCGTTTCAAAATTGGCAAATTCAGTTGGTCGTACAAAATCGTTTGAATTTGTTTTGGCGAACCTAAATTAAAACTGTGTCCTGCGACATTGTGCGCTTGTTGTTCGAGCGACATAATTTGCTGAGAAAGTTCAAAACTTTGATTCATGAGTAAATCATCATCAATCAACACGCCATTACGTTCAATTCTCGCTAAAACTGCAGAAAGCGGCATTTCTAATTCGTTATAAAGTGTGAGTAAATTCGGTTTGGCTTGCAATTTCGCTTGCAACGCATGATGCAAACGCACACAAACGTCGGCATCTTCGGCGGCATAACGAGTTGCTACATCAATTTGAACTTCGGAAAAATTAAGTTGTTTCGCGCCTTTTTTTCCCGCGACTTCTTCGAAACGAATCGTTTTTAAATTCAGATGTTTTTGCGCGAGAAAATCTAAATTGTGTTTGCCTGTGCTGTCTAAAACGTAAGAAGCCAACATCGTATCGTGAGCAATGCCGCGTAACGTCACACCGTGATTGGCTAAAACGTGATAATCGTATTTGAGATTTTGCCCCACTTTTAAATGCGTTGGACTTTCCAAAAGTGGACGCAGTTTTTCTAAAACCGTTTCACGATTTAATTGCGTTGGCGCGTCAGGATACGAATGCGCGAGTGGTAAATAAGCCGCTTCGCCTGTTTGCACGGCAAACGACAAACCGACAATTTCCGCCTTCATATAATCCAAACTCGTGGTTTCAGTATCGAAAGCAATTAAGGCGGATTTTTCTAAACGTGCAAGCCAAGCGTCAAGCTGCGGCATCGTCAAAATCGTATCGTAATGCGCCGTTGAAGTATTTTCAGTCGGTTCGCTATTTTCGACTTTTTTCAAAAAGGGCTTTTCGTTTGTGTCGGTCGAATTTTTATTTAACGCATTCAGCCACGATAAAAAACCTAATTCCGACAACATTTCTTTTAACTGTTCGTCATGAAAAGGTCGGCGCGTTAAATCCTCCATGTTGTAAGGCAAATCCAAATCACAACGAATCACGGTTAATTTCTTCGCAAGCTCCAATTTTGGTAAATGTTCACGCAAATTTTCGCCGACTTTGCCCGTAATTTTGTCAGCGTTAGCGACTAAATTATCAAGCGTTTCATATTCGGTGAGCCATTTCGCCGCCGTTTTTGTTCCAACTTTTGGCACACCTGCAATGTTATCTGACGTGTCGCCAACTAGCGCTAAATAATCCGCAATTTGGTCAGGACGCACGCCAAATTTTTCAAACACACCTTGCGGATTGAGTTTTGTTTTACTCATCGTGTCTTCAAGCGTGATTTTTTCGTTGACCAGTTGCGCCATATCTTTATCGCCTGTGGCAATAATTACGTCGTAACCTTCACGCTCGCCGTAACACGCTAAAACACCCAAAACATCATCCGCTTCAACAGCGGCAGCAGAAATTAGAGGAATGCCCATTGCACGAATTAGCGCGTGCAACGGTTTGATTTGACTACGCAAATCGTCTGGCATTTGCGTTCGATTCGCTTTGTAATCTGCCGATAATTCATGTCGAAACGTTTTGCTCGCGCTGTCAAAAACCACTGCCATAAATTTGGGGTCGTATTCACTGAGTAATTTTCTCAACATATTCGACACGCCTAAAATGGCATTAGTTGGTTCGCCTTTAGAATTTGTTAATGGCGGGACAGCGTGAAATGCGCGATATAAAAACGATGAACCATCGACAAGAATTAACGGAGAAATCATTACAAAATGTACCTGCTTAAATCTTCGTCCGCGACAAGTTCACCGAGATATTTATTCACATACGTTCCATCAACCACGACTTTTTTATCAGTTAAATCAGACGCTTCAAACGAAATTTCTTCGAGTAATTTTTCAAGCATGGTATGCAAACGACGTGCGCCGATATTTTCAGTGGTTTCGTTGACTTGCCAACCCATTTCTGCAACGCGTTTAATCCCATCTTCTGCGAAAGTGAGTTCTACGCCTTCGGTTGCAAGTAATGCAGCGTATTGTTCAGTTAAAGACGCATTCGGCTCAGTTAAAATTCGTACAAAATCATCCGCCGATAACGCACTCAACTCGACGCGAATCGGAAAACGCCCTTGTAATTCAGGAATTAAATCAGACGGTTTTGCGACATGAAATGCGCCAGACGCGATAAACAAAATGTGGTCAGTTTTAATCATGCCGTATTTTGTGCTGACGGTGCTGCCTTCAACGAGTGGTAATAAATCACGTTGCACACCTTCGCGCGATACTTCGCCACCGCCGCCACCGTGTTCAGAGCGTTTGCAAATTTTATCGATTTCGTCCAAAAACACGATGCCGTTTTGCTCAACATTTTCAACCGCACGCAAGCGAATTTCATCTTCATTGATTAACTTTTCGGCTTCATCTTCTTGCAAAACTTCCAACGCTTTGGAAATTTTCATTTTGCGTGGTTTGGTTTTTTCGCGTCCCATGCTTTGGAACATTCCTTGTAATTGGCTAGTCATTTCTTCCATGCCAGGAGGAGCCATAATTTCTACGCCAATTGCGCCAATAGACACTTCGACTTCAATTTCTTTGTCATTTAAATCGCCGTTACGCAATTTCACTCGCATTTTTTCGCGTGTTGCGTCACCATTTGGCGAATCGTCTGGCGACCAACCTTCAGCGCGTGGAATTAAAATGTCTAAAACTCGTTCCTCAGCATTTTCAATCGCTTTGACACGCATTTTTTCCATTTCAGCCATGCGCGTCATTTTTATAGCGGTATCCGCTAAATCACGAATAATTGATTCTACGTCACGTCCAACATAACCAACTTCGGTAAATTTTGTGGCTTCAATTTTGATAAATGGCGCATTTGCCAACTTTGCTAAACGCCGCGCAATTTCGGTTTTACCTACGCCAGTTGGCCCAATCATTAAAATATTTTTCGGCGTAATTTCGTCATGCAACGTGCCAGTAATTTGTTGTCTGCGCCAGCGATTCCGCAACGCAATTGCCACAGAGCGTTTCGCGCTTGCTTGTCCAATAATATGTTTGTCTAATTCACTGACAATTTCTTTCGGTGTCATTTCTGTCATGTTTATTCCTAAAATTTATTTGTTTTTTTAATAATCGTTTTTCAAAATTGAGTAGCCATTCTTTTCTTTCAATGCCACCCGAAAATCCAGTTAATTTGCCATTTTTACCAATCACACGATGGCAAGGAATTAAAATTAAAATTGGATTCTTGCCAATAGCTTGTCCAACAGCGCGTGCATTTTTATTTCCACGAACTTGTATTGCGATTTCTTCATAATTACGAATTTCGCCAAAAGGAATTTTTTGCAAAGTTTGCCAAACTAAAATCTGAAAAGGTGTTCCGTGCCAATGAATAGATAGTGAATTTAAATCAACAGATTTACCTTCAAAATAGTTACTCAGTAATTCTTTTGCCTTTTCTGTCTTAGAATTTGGAAAAACTTTTTCTCCAGACAACAGATTGTTAAAATGAATGCTAAAGATTCCTCCGTCTGTTGCTCTAATCACTAGATTTCCAACAGGTGATGAAAATTCATCTATGAAAAACGACATATCAATTTAATTTTCAGCAGCAATATCGAGTTCTTCAATACGCAAGTTGTGATTAGTGTAAATGCAAATATCGGCGGCGATATTGAGTGAACGTTCAACAATTTCACGCGCACTTAAATCGGTATTTTCTAAAAGCGCACGCGCCGCCGCTTGGGCAAATGAACCACCTGAACCGATTGCCATTAAATCAAATTCGGATTCGGGTTCAATAACATCGCCCGTTCCTGAAATGATGAGAGAGGTTTTTGAATCGGCAATCGTTAAAAGTGCTTCTAATTTGCGTAACGCGCGGTCTGTGCGCCAATCTTTTGCCATTTCAACAGCCGCGCGGGTTAAATTACCACGATGTTTTTCGAGTTTGCCTTCAAAATGTTCAAACAACGTGAACGCATCAGCAGTCGCGCCAGCAAACCCTGCAATCACTTTGTCATGATATAAACGGCGTACTTTTCGTGCATTGCCTTTCATGACTGTGTTGCCCATTGTCACTTGTCCATCGCCGCCGATAACGACTTTCCCGTCGCGTCGAACGGATAAAATTGTTGTGCCTCTAAACACGATTTTCTCCAGAGTTAAAAATAAAATCTAATTTTACAGTTTTCACAGATTTCGGGGCGTAAAAATAATTTTGTGCGATAAAATATCAGTTAAAATACAAATTTCCTACTTAACTACTCAGGTATTTATTATGACAACTCCGATTATTTTTAGCGATAGTGCCGCGACAAAAGTTCACGAATTGATTGAAGAAGAAGGTAACGACCAATTGAAATTGCGTGTTTATGTTTCAGGTGGCGGTTGCTCTGGTTTTCAATACGGTTTTACGTTTGATGAAGAAGTGAATGACGACGATACACAAGTCGAAAAAAATGGTGTCACCGTTTTAATTGATTCAACCAGTATTGGTTATTTGGCAGGTGCAGAAATTGATTACAAAGATGATTTAAACGGCGCACAGTTTGTCATTCGTAACCCTAACGCTACAACAACTTGTGGTTGTGGTTCGTCATTTTCAGCTTAAATAAATCATGGCAAATATCCAAGCAATTCGAGGTATGCACGACGTATTACCCGACCAAACACCGTTATGGCAATACGCTGAAAAAATGATTCGTGAGGTTTTAAGTAATTACGGTTACAGCGAAATTCGTCTGCCAGCGGTTGAAAAAACGGAACTTTTTAAGCGTTCAATTGGTGAAGTGACAGACATTGTCGAAAAAGAAATGTACACCTTTGAAGACCGCAACGGTGATTCATTGACGTTGCGTCCAGAAGGCACGGCAGGTTGTTTGCGAGCGTGTTTAGAGCACGGTTTGCTACACAATCAAGTACATCGGCTTTGGTATTACGGCGCAATGTATCGTCATGAACGCCCACAAAAAGGACGTTATCGCCAATTTTATCAGCTCGGCGTTGAAACTTACGGCATGGCAAGCGCGGATATTGATGCCGAATTATTGCTTTTAACTGACAGACTTTGGAAACGTTTAGGGATTCGTGAAAAAGTCCGTTTGCAGCTCAATTCGCTTGGCACAATTGCAGAGCGTTTAGTTTATCGTGATGCGTTGGTTGCGTATTTTGAGCAACATTTAGACGTTTTAGATGAAGACAGTTTGCGACGCTTAAAAACGAATCCGCTTAGAATTTTAGACACCAAAAATCCCGCAATGGCAGATGTTGTCAAAAATGCGCCTGAATTGATGGATTATTTGGGCGAAGATTCAAAGCAACATTTTCAAACGATTTTGGACACGTTGACCGATTTAGGCGTGAGTTTTGAAATCAATACGCGTTTAGTACGCGGTTTGGATTATTACAGTAAAACCGTTTTTGAGTGGGTTACAGATGAACTCGGCTCACAAGGCACAATTTGCGCGGGTGGACGTTATGACGGGTTAATTGAACAACTCGGCGGCAAAGCAAATTCAGCCATCGGTTTTGCAATGGGCATGGAACGCTTGTTGTTATTGCTAGAAACGTTAGACTTAAAAATCGAAAACAATGTTGATGTATATTTAATTCGTGTCGGACAGCAAGCTGAAAAAATCGGTTTGCGTTTAGCAGAACAACTTCGTACTGAAATTCCAAATTTAAAATTACAACTCGATTGCGCGGGTGGCAGCATCAAAAGCCAATTTAAAAAAGCCGACAAAAGCGGCGCAAAATTCGCGTTAATTTTAGGTGAAGATGAAGTTTCGCGTGGTGAAATTGCTGTTAAATCATTGCGTGATGCAAATTTTGAACAACAAACGTTAGCATTGAGTGACGTTGTTAAATTCTTGAATGCAAATTGATTGTGTCTGATTACGAAATTGAAATTTTAGGTTATGTTGCGGCAACTTTGACAACCGTGTCTTTTTTGCCGCAAGCGATTTTAACCATTCGCACTCGTGACACTGACGGTTTATCTCTTTCAATGTATAGCACTTTTACATTAGGCGTTTTGGGTTGGTTAATTTACGGAATTTTATTAAAAAACAACGTGATTGTTATTGCAAATAGCATCACATTATTCTTAGCAACATTGATTTTGAGCTTTAAACTTTACAACACGTTCTTTAAACCTAAAGTCTAATCAAGTTTTTCAATCAGCGTGAAAATCGCTCTAATCAGATTTTTAACTCACTACCTCCATAAAAAATATGTTTGAAGATTTACGCGACTTATACCAAGAAGTTATTTTTGACCACAACCGCAATCCACGCAATTTTTACGTCATGGAAGATTACGACCGCATGGTTGAGGGTTTCAATCCGCTTTGCGGCGACCGTTTAACCTTATTTTTGAAACTCGACGGTGAAATTATCACTAATGCCAGTTTTCAAGGTTCTGGCTGTGCGATTTCAACAGCTTCGGTTTCTTTAATGACAGAAATCATCAAAGGCAAAACGCAAGCTGAAGCCGAGGAGTTATTTCACACATTTCATCAAATTACGACAGGCAAAAGTGAAGATTTACAACTCGAAGCGGTTGGAAAATTAGCTGTTTTGGCGGGTGTTCGTGAATATCCAGCGCGTGTGAAATGTGCAACGTTAGCGTGGCACACGTTAGATGCCGCGCTAAAAAATGAACAAACCTCGATTTCAACTGAGTAATGTCAACGCAAAATTCACTCGCCGTGCTTTTTGAAGGACATGGCGACATTTCAAAATTTGAAGCCCTTGCACAACGTTTAAATGTCCCGCTTCGTGAATCGCGTGAGCAAAATCCCGAAGCGTTTTTTTTAACGTGGCGCGATAATGAATTGAAATTGCTCGATAAAGAATTGCTCAAAAAAGGCGGTTTGAGCGTTGATATTTTGCCGCGAAATGGTGAACAACGTTCGTATCCTGCGCCAAAAGAAGGCGCGTTCGCGCAAGCGATTGGACGAAAAACGAAAACCGTTATTGATACAACAACAGGCTGGGCACAAGACAGTTTATGTTTGTTTAGGATGGGTTATGACGTGACGTGTATTGAGCGTTCGCGAATGATGGCAGAATTATTAACAGATGGATTTTTACGTTTAGCACAAGAATCGTGGGTGCAAAAATTAGAACTTTCACCGCCAATTTTGTTACAAGGGAATGCGATTGAATTGCTCAAAAATCTGGAATTTACGCC
>JBASLW010000132.1:0-5953 GCA_049656545.1 Methylococcaceae bacterium | reverse complement strand
TGCAACGGTTGTATTGGTGTTCCTTGTGGAATTTTTATTTGTGGTTGAGCTGGCGGCTGTGATGGTGAAATCGGATTGACTGGCGCATTTTTAGGTTTAGCTTTGCGTAATAATAAGGTTTTAGTTTCGCCTGCTTGCGTCAAAATGACTTTATCAGAATGAATTTCTGCCATTTTCCAACCGTCTAAATCGTCACCCACGTTGATTTTTCGATAATTATCTTTTTCAACTTTCGCATTGGTGCGACTTAAAAAAGCGGTCATTCCTTTTGATGAGCTAAAAATTCCTGTCAAATTCCACACAAATATATCAACTCGTTTCACTTCCGCAACAGGTGTATTTTCAGGTTCGGGTTCGTTCACAGGCTTACGACCTTTGATAAACATCGGACGCTCAATCAAATCACTATAACTTTCTTCGCTAGTTTCTGTTAAATCTAACGTAGGTAACGCTTCAGTTTCGGCATTTTCAGAGAGTATTTGTTTTTTTTCAAAGATTGTCGATTCTGTTTTTGAATACCATTCAACCGCTAGAATCGTGACAAATAACGTATTCAAGATAATTAAAACAAAAAGCGTTGGACGATTCATACCGCAGATTTTTTCATAAAACTAATGGCTTGAAAATTTACACTTAATTCATTACTTGGGTCGATTTGATGTGTCGTTTTATTTCGTACACCGCGCATAGGACGAATATCAATTTGTTCCACTACAACCAAAGGCGTTGCAGTTTCAATTTTATGCAATACGGCGCGTAATACTTCACTACTTCCTGTCATACGAACGTTAATTGGAATACGTTGAAAATTATTTTTAGTTACAACAGGCAAACCTTGCGTACTACTTAATTGTCCGCCTGATTCTAAAATGGCTTGTTTAATCATTTCTTGTAATTCCGCTGACGCTAAAGCCGTCGTATTTTGGGTGCTTAAATAATTTTGATCAGCAATATCGGATTTAAGCATTTCCATTTCATCAACGATACTTTGTTTTCGGGACAAAATTCGCTGATATTGTTCAAAACGAAAACCTAACGCATTTTTTTCGTCGTGCAAAGCCAGCCCTTGATTTACGAGTGGCATAATAATCACAAAACTTATAAAACTTATTACCGCCAACAATAAACCAACAGCCAGCCAACGCTCATTTTGATTATTCTTTTGTATTATCATCTTCTGTCACCACCGCTTCAGTTTCTTCAGTTGCTTCGTCAACTGTTATTTCATCATTTGTGGAATCAACAGTTGTTTCAGTTGTCGCGTCAGAATTTTCAATCGTTTCAGGCTTGGTGATTTCGGCTGTAATTTGAAAACGCTCACTGCCGCTTGCTTTGTCTTGTGTTACAGGTGAAGCAAAACTCACTTTAGCAAAATAATCCGACGCTTCTAAGTCAGCAAGCAAATTAGATGCCGTTGGTGATTCACCTTGTAATTGAAGTTGCCCGTCGCTGTATTGCAAATAGGAAAGCCAACTGTCATCTTTAAGCAATGCGCTAATTTCATTCAGTATTGCAACAACAGGTGGTGTGGCTGTTTTTTCATTGATGAGTGCTTGATTTTCTTCGCGTATTTCATCCATTTCGGCTTGTAACGATTTAACCGATTTAACTTCTTTTTCAACGCTAGAAATTTGTTTTTGTAGATTTTCAACTTCCCGATATTCAAGCCAAACAGGTAACACTAAACTGGTGAAACTCAAAAAAGTTAGCGAAGTTATTAAACTGCCAATAATCCAACGTGAACGGTTTTTGATTTTAGGTTGTAAATCTAGTGGAAGTAAATTGTAAGCAAGATGCAAATTCTGTAAATCATTTGGATAATTTTCAACCTCTACAAATTGCGGTGAAATCCCTAGCATTTTACAATCTTGATACCGTTTTTCGAGCAATTTACGTTGAACAATCATTAACTTAATTGATAATTGTGATGCTTCCGTATCGATATTTTCAAGATGTGTCGCAAAATAAATTTGGTCGAGTTTAAACGGGCTGTAACGATCAATTTCATAGCTGACCACTTGTGACACATTGGTTTGGGCTGCAAGGGGTAAATTTAAGGTTTTATTTAACGTTTCCCGATTGGATAAACGTAAAATAAAAATCGCATTTTTAAAACGCTCGTCTGAAAGTAAATTTTTAACGATTTCTTGTTGAGAAATGTCGCACGTCACCGTTCCTAAATTGTGTTGTACACCTTTAATTTCATAAGATAATTCAATTGTATTATCAATCGGTTTAATAATAATTGCAGGTTGTGGGTTGTAAAAAAATTGACTCATTTTTGCAGGAATCAAAAACGCTAATTCACGTCTCCACCAACGTAGAAAAGGTTTGAATTCGAAATTGACGTTTTTATTTAAATTCATTTAAGTTGACGTTTCCCTTACTTTTAAATCAGTTTTTGAATTCCACGATTATATCTATCCTTGAGTAATTGGAGATATTTTTCATTTAAGGGGCTAAAAATTGAGCTGATTTTTTTCAGTGTCTGTTAGATAATGCCCCGCAAATTATAAGAATAACTACACAAGGTTTTAAGACTCATGGACAAACAATCAAGTTTCACGCGCGAAGAATTATTGATGTCAGGGCGCGGTGAATTATATGGCGAAAAAAACGCGCAATTACCGTTGCCGAATATGCTGATGATGGACAGAATTACGCATATTTCTGATGAAGGCGGAACGTTTGACAAAGGTGAAATCATCGCTGAACTCGATATTACGCCCGATTTATGGTTTTTCGATTGCCATTTTCAAGGTGATCCCGTGATGCCTGGTTGCTTAGGTTTAGATGCAATGTGGCAACTCGTTGGCTTTTATTTATGTTGGATGGGCGGCCCTGGAAAAGGTCGCGCTTTAGGCGTTGGCGAAGTGAAATTTACAGGACAAGTTTTACCGACAGCGAAGAAAGTCACTTATCGCGTCAATTTAAAGCGCGTCATCATGCGTAAATTGGTCATGGGTATTGCCGATGCGACGATGGAAGTTGATGGCAAGGTGATTTATGAAGCGACTGATTTGCGCGTCGGTTTATTTACGTCTACTGAAAATTTTTAGGAGTAAAAACAATGAAACGTGTTGTCGTGACGGGTTTAGGCATTGTGTCTAGCATCGGAAATAATCAACAAGAAGTCACCGATTCATTAAAAGCGGGACGTTCAGGCATTGTTTTTTCTGAAACCTACAAAGAGATGGGCTTGCGGAGTCAGGTTGAAGGCGCAATCAAAATTGAAATGGACGATTTAATTGACCGTAAAATTCGCCGTTTTATGGGCGATGGCGCGGCGTTCAATTATATTGCGATGCAACAAGCAATTGATGATTCGGGTTTAAGCGAAAGTGAAATTTCAAATTTTCGTACGGGTTTAGTCATGGGGTCCGGTGGTCCTTCGACGGCAAACGTCGTTGAAGCCGCTGATATTTTGCGTGAAAAAGGCGTGAAACAAGTAGGGCCTTATCGCGTACCGCGCACTATGTCGAGTACCAATACCGCGTGTTTAGCGACACCGTTTAAAATTAAAGGCGTGAATTATTCGATTACGTCTGCTTGCGCGACCAGCGCACATTGCATCGGTCACGCAATGGAATTGATTCAAATGGGCAAGCAAGACGTAGTGTTTGCAGGCGGCGGTGAAGAAGTACATTGGACGATGTCAGTCTTATTCGATGCAATGGGCGCAATGTCTTCAAAATATAACGACGCGCCAACTACTGCTTCACGCCCTTATGATGAAAGCCGCGATGGTTTTGTAATTTCAGGTGGTGGCGGTGTTTTGGTCATTGAAGAACTCGAACACGCAAAAGCGCGTGGCGCAAAAATCTACGCAGAATTAGTCGGTTACGGCGCAACGTCTGATGGTTACGATATGGTGCAACCGTCTGGTGAAGGTGCCATTCGCTGTATGCAACAAGCGATGGCAACGGTTGATGGCAATATCGATTACGTCAACGCACATGGCACAAGTACGCCAGTCGGTGATACGAAAGAATTAGAAGCCTTGCGAGCGGTTTTCGGTGGTGAAACGGTGCCTTGGGTCAGTTCGACAAAATCACTTACAGGTCACGCATTAGGTGCGGCAGGGGTGAATGAAGCCATTTATTCACTCTTAATGATGCAAAATAATTTTTTAAGTGCGTCAGCTAATATCACCAATTTAGACGCAGGCGCAGCAGGCATTCCCATCGTGCGCGAACGTCAAGATAACGTCACGCTTAACACGATTATGTCGAACAGTTTTGGTTTTGGCGGCACCAATGCAACGTTGATTTTTCAGCGTTACAACGGTTAGTTACTGTTTTTCAATTCGACAAATCAAAAGGTTCAAGGTGAAAATCTTGAGCCTTTTACTTTTTTTACCATAACCTTTTTCTATGACTGAAAATTCCGATTTAAATCAAAAAACACGTTATCAATTCAATAAATTACAAAAACGTCTGCGTCACAGTGTTGGTGATGCAATTGCTGATTTCAATATGATTGAAGATGGCGACAAAATTATGGTGTGTTTGTCGGGTGGTAAAGACTCTTACACCATGCTCGATGTCTTATTGAATTTACAAAAAACCGCACCAGTTAATTTTGAGTTGATTGCAGTAAATTTAGACCAAAAACAACCTGGTTTTCCTGAACACGTTTTGCCTGAATATCTCGAAAAAATTGGCGTGCCGTATCACATCATTGAGAAAGATACTTACAGCGTTGTGAAGCGTGTGATTCCTGAAGGACAAACGACGTGCGGCTTATGTTCACGTTTGCGACGTGGCACGTTATACGGTTACGCTGAAGCCAATAACGTCACGAAAATTGCACTCGGACATCATCGTGACGATATTTTAGAAACGTTCTTTTTGAACATTTTTTACGGCGGAAAACTCAAAGCCATGCCGCCAAAATTGTTAAGCGACGACAAAAAAAATATCATTATTCGTCCGCTGGCTTACACGCGCGAAAAAGATATTGCACGTTTTGCAGCGTTTAAAAATTTCCCGATTATTCCGTGTAATTTGTGTGGTTCGCAACAAAATTTACAGCGACAAGCGATGAAAGATATGTTGAAAGTGTGGGATAAGCAATTTCCAGGACGTTTAGAAACAATTTTCACCAGTTTACAAAACGTTGCTCCTTCGCAACTTGCTGACAGAAATTTGTTTGATTTTGTGAATTTATTGCGTGAACCCAATGCGGTTGCAAATACAGATTTAGATTTGTTAGCGTTGTAATGCACGAATTATCATTGCTCGAAAATGTCCGTACGATTTTAGAAGAACACGCAAAAAACCAAAATTTTGAACGTGTTGAAGAAGTCACACTCGCCATTGGTGCATTATCGTGTGTTGAAATTGAAGCCTTGAAATTTGCGTTTCAATCGGTGATGAAAAATTCGCTTGCTGAAAATGCTACGCTGCATTTCAAAACAATTGAAGGGCAGGGGCGTTGTCAACATTGCGAAAAACTAACACGCATGGAAATACTTTACGATGTCTGCGAACATTGCGGTCATTCGCGTGTGGATGTGATTTCGGGTTTAGAAATGAAAATTACAGAATTAAAGGTGAGTTAAATGTGTGGAATTTGTGGTTGCAGTAATCCGACAGGAAAATTTAGTCCAATTTCGTCAAAAGCGGATTTATTAACGACGCCTCATCACGCACCTGAACAACATTCGCCAGCTGAAAAAGCGTGGTTGATTGCGGTTGAAGATGATTTGCTTGGTAAAAATAATACTTATGCCGCGCAAAATCGCGCCTATTTTCAAAAAAATGGCATTTTTGTGTTGAATTTAGTATCAAGTCCTGGTGCTGGCAAAACGACGTTATTGGTTGAAACGATTAAAATTTTAAAAAACAAGTTTCCAATTGCGGTGATTGAAGGTGATCAACAAACTGAAAATGATGCCGATAGAATTCGCGCAACAGGTGTTCGAGCGTTGCAAATCAACACAGGGCGAATG
>JBASLW010000131.1:0-12376 GCA_049656545.1 Methylococcaceae bacterium | reverse complement strand
GTGTAAAATGAATGGCTTTTCCATGAAAATTCCTTTGTTAAATGTTGAATTAAATAAGTCTGCAAGTATAAGAGAAAAAACGGGTTATTAAAACCGATTGTCAAAACCGACTTTTCAACGTACGTTCACCGTTGTATTCACAACATTTACGTTATTTTTATGATTTTTTCACAGATTGAAAAACCACTCATCATGGGCATTTTAAACGCGACACCTGATAGTTTTTCAGATGGCGGTAAATTTAATGAAGTCGAAAATGCGTTGCAACACGCGCTATTGATGATTTCGGAAGGTGCAACAATTATTGATATTGGTGGAGAATCAACTCGTCCAAATTCCGATTCAGTTTCTGCTGATGAACAAATTCAACGTGTTGTACCGATTATTCAAGCGATTCGCAAAGAAAGCGACGTGTTAATAAGCATTGATACAACATTAAGTGTCGTTGCGGAAATGGCTTTAAATGCAGGCGCAAACATCATTAACGACGTATCTGCGGGAAATCATGACGCTCAAATGTTCGCTTTAGCCGCTGAAAAAAATGTGCCAATTATTTTAATGCACGCTCAAGGCACACCCAAAACGATGCAAGATAATCCGTATTATGAAAACGTAGTGCAAGACGTTTTGACTGCGTTGCAACAACGTGCAAATGAATCGATAAAAATCGGGGTTAAAAAAGAAAATATCGTTTTAGATATTGGCATCGGTTTTGGCAAACGCAAACAAGATAATCTGGATTTGTTAGCACATTTGGCAGATTTTGTGGCGTTAGGATTTCCTATTTTGTTAGGAACAAGTCGTAAACGATTTATGGGAACAATTTGTGATGTAAATGAACCCTCAGAACTTGTGACAGCAACCGCTGTAACAACTGCATTAGGTGTCATAGCAGGTGTGCAAATTTTTCGGGTTCATGACGTTAAAGAAAATAAACAAGCTCTTGATGTGGCGTGGGCGATTAAAACCCACGCTTAAAATCAACTTTAAGCCAAACTTTTGTTTGCTAATTCAAACACATCGTTAGAAATGTCTTTTGTTTCGATGATTCGTTTTAATTGCGCTTTTATTAAATTTTGGCGTGTTTCATCAACTTTTCGCCATGCGGTTAAAGGTGTCACCATTCGAGAAGCAACTTGCGGATTTAACACATTTAATTCCAAAATTGCATCACCTAAAAACGCATAACCTTGACCATTTATCGCATGAAAATGAACTGGATTAGTTTGTGAAAAAGCACCAATTAACGAGCGTACACGATTAGGATTTTTCATATCAAACGCAGGATGTGAACGTAATTTTTTTACAATTTCAAAGGCATCAATCGCAGAACTACTCGCTTGCAACGCAAACCATTTATCAATCACAAGCGGTTCGTTTTGCCATTGCGAATAGAATTTTTCCAAACAATCGTTTTTTGATGGGTGATTATTGTGAACAATCGCCGTTAATGCCGCCATTTGGTCAGTCATATTTTTCGCATTTTCAAATTGCGATTGTGCGATTTTTTGAATTTGAGCCGAATCCAATTTGCTCAAAAACGCTAAACACGCATTTTTCACACGGCGGCGACCAATCGCATCAGAACTAAAATTACCTGATTCATCTTTGTGATTTGCCAAATAAATTGTTGTAAATTGCGTTTCAAATTTCTCAGCCAGCGTTTTTAAAATACGTTCACGCGTTTGATGAATGCCATCGAAATCCACAATTTCCATTCGCTCCGCTAAATAATTTTCCGAAGGCAACGAAAGCAACAATGAAAAATACGCCAAATCGTCAATCGGTGAATTTAAAAAGGTTTCAAATGTTTTTAATAGAATCTCAGAAATTTCAGCAGAAGGCGTTTTCACTAAATCTAAAATGATGATTTCAACTAATTTTTGCGACGCATCCCAACGATTAAATGAATCGCTATCGTGTTGCGACAAAAACGCTAATTCTTTTAAATTACGTTTAATTTCAACATTTACAGGTGCAGAAAATCCGCGTAAAAACGACACAATCGGCGCAGTTTCTATATTTTCAAAAGTGAATTTTTGTTGCATTTGATTGAATTGCAACACCGTTTCAGGAATTAAATCATTGCCCGTTTGCGAATTTAATAAACCTAAACGAATTGGAATTAAAAGCGGTTCTGTTTGATTTGGATAACTTTGCGAAAGTGTGAGCGAAAATGTTTTTGTTTTTTCATCAAAATTTGATTCAACTTGGACTTTCGGCGTTCCCGCTTGTGAATACCAACGACGGAATTGGCTTAAATCAACATTATTTGCATCTTGCATCGCGCTCACAAAATCATCACACGTTACGGCTTGACCGTCGTGACGCTCAAAATACAAATCACTGCCACGTCTAAAACCTTCTACCCCAAGCAATGTGCGTAACATTCGCACCACTTCTGCGCCTTTTTCATAAACCGTTAGCGTATAAAAATTGTTGATTTCAATGTAAGCATCAGGGCGAACAGGATGCGCTAACGGGCTGGCATCTTCGGCAAATTGGCGTGTGCGAAGTTGTGTCACATCTTCGATTCGTTTAACAGCGTGCGAGGTTCGGTCAGCGGTAAATTCTTGGTCACGAAAAACCGTAAATCCTTCTTTTAAACTGAGTTGAAACCAATCGCGGCAAGTAATTCGATTTCCCGTCCAATTATGAAAATACTCGTGCGCGATAACGCCTTCGATGCCTTCATAATCAAAATCGGTTGCGGTATCAGGTCGCGCCAAAACGAATTTTGTATTGAAAACATTTAAACCTTTGTTTTCCATTGCGCCCATATTGAAATGGCTCACCGCGACAATCATGTATAAATCTAAATCGTATTCACGCCCATAAACGTCTTCATCCCAACGCATCGCGTGTTTTAACGATTGCATCGCGTGTGAGCATTTATCTTTGTCATGCGCTTCAACAAAAATTTCTAAATCAATTTTTCTGCCTGATTGCGTGATAAATGTGTCGGCAACGCATTCCAATTGACCTGCAACGAGCGCAAACAAATAACTTGGTTTTGCAAACGGATCATTCCATGTAACCCAATGTTGATTATTTTCAAATTCGCCGCTTGCAACTTTATTGCCGTTTGAAAGCAAAACAGGGAATTCAGTTTTATCTGCAACAATCGTCACCGTGAATTTTGTCATCACGTCGGGACGGTCTAAGAAATAAGTAATTTTTCTAAAACCTTCTGCTTCACATTGCGTGCAAAGCATGCCGTTTGATAAATATAAACCTTCAAGCGCAGTATTTTCTTTCGGGTTAATGGTATTTTCGATAATTAACGTAAATGTTTCAGGTACATTTGAAATGGTTAATGTTTCAGGCGTTAAAACGTAATCGGTCAATTCTGTTTCATTCAAAATGACACGATTCAAAATCAATTTTTCGCCATGCAAAACTAAATCCGCAGTTTGGTTTTTGCTTTCGGAATTGCGTTGAAATGTTAATGTTGAAAGCACTTTTGTATTTTCAGCATCTAACGAAAAATGCAGTTTTACGTCTAAAATTAAAAAATTGGGGACGGTGTAATCTTTTCGATAAATTGTTTTGGGGGTAGTCATATTTTTTGGGTTTTAAAAGTTGGTAAATACCGCGATTTTACACTAAAATTTTTAACGAAAATTCCAATACTTTCCTGCCATTTCACGCAAACTTTCTACTTCAATACCGTTTGGATTTAATCGAACGATTAACGCGCCATCGTTTGCACTGGTAAAAATTTTCGCATTCAACGATTCGTAACGTGCCACAACGTCTTTATTGGGGTGATGAAATTGGTTTCGATAACCTGCTGGAATCAACACAATTTCGGGTTTTACTGCTTGTAAAAATGGTAACGTCGAAGACGTTTTACTGCCGTGATGTGGCGCGACTAAAACGGTTGAGTGTAATTTTTCAGGCGCATTTTCAAGTAACGTATTTTCTGCTCTCGCTCCAATATCACCAGTTAATAAAACCGAATTTTTTGCCGTTTCAATTTTCAACACGCAAGAATTATCGTTATCTTTTTCAAATTTTTTCGCAGGTGAAAGCATCGAAAACGTCATGCCTTCCCATGTCCAAACTTGTCCTGATTTACACATTGTTGACGATTCAAATTTTTCAGGAACGCTGGTTAAAATTTCGTCAACGGGTATTTTTTTCAAAATGGATTCTGCGCCACCGCTGTGGTCGTTGTCGTCATGACTAATTATCAACGTGTTAATTTTCTTAATTCCGTGATAACGAAAAAATGGCAACACCACATTTTTTCCCATGTCGCCTCCGTTTGGAAATTTTGCGCCCGTGTCATAAAGTAACGAATGATTTTGCGTTTGAACCGCAACGGCTAAACCTTGCCCAACATCTAAAATTGTTACAATTGCTTCGCCATTTTTCATAGTTGGCAAAGTCGGAAAAAGTAGCGGTAAATTTAAAATCAAACCGAGCCAACGCGCTGGTATTCCTCGTGGTGCAAATAACCAAAGCAATCCTAAACTTGATAAAAGCAACGTGAAAAATGACGGTTGCGGTGAATCAATGACCGCATTTGACAACGTTGCGGCAAATTCCAAACCTTGCATCAGCCATTGCAAAATAAAATCCAAAACAATAAAAATCTTGTCAGCCAGCCAAGGAAATAGCCACATTGCCAAAATTTGAATTAACGAAAGCGGCACAATCATAATTTCAACAATTGGCACAGCGATAAAATTCACCAGCGGCGAAATTAACGACGTTTGATTAAAAAAGTACAGTAGTAAGGGTGATAAACCGAGCGAAACTGTGAGTTGAATATCAAGCGCATTTTTCCACTTCGACTGCGGTTTCAAACGTCCTGCAATACGATACAAAATCAACGCAACTGCCAGAAATGACAACCAAAAACCAATCGACAACAACATCGCTGGATTGAAAATTAGTATTCCAAACAACGCCACTGCAAAACTTTGTAAAGGCGAAAACTGCCGTTGATAAAAACTCGCAACTGCCACAAACCCCAACATAATCACGGCGCGTTTTGTCGGAATAACGTAACCCGCCAAATTTGCGTAAAAAATCGCCGTGAATAAACTTGCCAACATTGCCGCACGGGGTGGTGAAAATCGCAAAATGTTTAAGCGCGTCCACACAATAACAGTTAAAAAATAAACCAAACCTGCAACTAACGCGATGTGTGAACCTGAAATAACGATTAAATGCGTTACACCTGTAATGCGAAAAATATCCCAGTTTTCAACACTTAAACCATTATCGTCGCCAATTGTTAAGGCTTTTAATAAGGCTGTGCTGATATTTGGACCGTAATTTTTTATGAATTTATCACTGATTTTTTGCCGTAAAACATCAATGCTAAATGTTGAATTTTTAATTTTAATCGGTGATGAATTTTTCGCATAAACTGTTCCAGTTCCACCAATACCGTGCATGAATAACCAACGTTCATAATCCATGCTGCCGTTGTTAAAATTTGCATGTGGACGTTTTAATTTGACGGTAAATTGCCACGTTTCGCCCGCGTGTAAAATTTTTGTGGGTTCGTACCAACTGAGTTTTAATTTTGACGGTAATTTTTTAGTAGAATCTAAAACAGCAAATTCAAAATCAGCACGTTGTAAATTTTGGTCAGGCAAATTCGCAATTTCACCCGTCACAACAATCGGCACGCCTTCTAATTCAGGCGATAATTGGTCATTCAATTGATAATAACCAAACGCGCTTGCCCACAAAAATCCAAGTATGAAAAAGAGCAAATGCCAATAACGCAACCGTGCCATAATTGCCCCGATTCCGCTTACAATAAGCAATGCAGAAAGTGGTGGTAGTTGCGAAAATTGTTGTAAAAACAAATCGCCAACAACAAACGCCAAAGCGTGAAAAATCATCTAATAAAAATAATAAAGAAAGAAGGAGAAATGAGGATGGCTAAAAAAATAATTCAGAATTTGATGCACAAATTTATTCCCGACCCAGACATGATTAAACGCCACAAAAGTCTACAGTTTTTGGGAAATAAATTACATGACCCGAATTTGTGGCATTTGAATCGACGTTCGATTTCGTTAGCGTTTGCGGTGGGATTATTTTTTGCGTGGGTACCAACACCAACACAAATGGCATTTGCCGCGATTGGTGCGATTTATTTTCGAGCAAATTTACCCATTTCAGTAGCGTTAGTTTGGGTAACAAATCCGTTGACGATGCCTCCGTTGTTTTATTTTGCGTATCAAGTGGGTTTAACGATTTTAAATCAGCCAGCACAAGCGGATTTTTCACTCGATACGGTTTTATCGGGTTTGGGAGATGTGTGGCAACCCTTTTTATTGGGCTGTTTTATTTTGGGGGTGATTTCAGCAACGGCGGGTTATTTTGGAATGCGAGCATTTTGGGCGCATCACGTCAAAAAACAATGGGCGCAACGCGGTAAAAGAATTCGTCATGTTGTTTTTCGTGCAAATGTTTGGAAGCGTTAATTGTTAATGAAAATTTTAATTATTGCCCCGTCGTGGGTTGGCGATATGGTGATGGCACAAAGCCTATTTATTGCCCTTAAAAATCAGCAAGATTGTCAAATTGATGTCGTTGCGCCGTCGTGGTCATTGGGTTTATTAGCGCGAATGCCAGAAATTTCTAAAACATTTGTGATGCCATTAACACATGGCGAATTCGGTTTAAAAGCGCGTTTTTCGCTCGGAATGCAATTGCGTTTTGAAAACTATGACCAAGCGATTGTGTTACCGAATTCATGGAAATCAGCATTGATTCCCTTTTTTGCAGGTATTCCAAAACGCACAGGTTTTATCGGCGAAATGCGTTACTGTTTGTTAAATGACGCACGAAAATTAGACAAATCAGTTTTAACGATGACAGTGCAACGGTTTGTGGCGTTAGGTTTTGAAAATAGCAAAAACTTACCCATTTATTCATTTCCTAGTTTGAACGTCAGCGCAAATCAACAAAAAGCCGTTATCGAAAAATTTGCATTACGTTTAGCCAATCCAATTTTAGTTTTGTGTGCTGGTGCTGAATTTGGCTCGGCAAAACGGTGGACGGAAGCGCATTTTGCTGAACTCGCATCACAAAAAATTGCTGAAGGTTGGCAAATTTGGCTTATCGGTTCTGAAAAAGATAAATCGGTTACGGAAGAAATTAACAAGTTAACAGGTTGGCAATGTCAAGATTTTGCAGGTAAAACTGATTTGACTGAAGCGGTAGATTTGCTTTCGCTTGCCGATACTGTTGTCAGTAATGATTCAGGTTTAATGCACGTTGCAGCAGCATTGAATAAAAAAGTGATTGCACTTTACGGGTCGTCCGACCCGAAATTTACACCGCCTTTACATTCCGAAGCAGAAATTGTGACCTTGAATTTAGAGTGTTCACCCTGTTTTAAACGCGATTGTCCGCTCGGACATCGTCAATGTTTAACGGATATTTTACCCTCACAGATTGCTGATTTGGTGCGTTTATGAAAATTGCAATTGTGAAACTTTCTGCGCTTGGCGATATTGTTCACGCAATGGTGGCATTGCAATTTGTTAAATTACGTTTTCCCAATTCACAAATCGATTGGTTAGTTGAAGAACGATTTGCGGATTTGTTACGCGATAATCCGCATATTTCCAACATTTTAACTGTCAATTTAAAAGCCGCAAAAACCCATAAACTCGCTATTTTCAATGAAATTCAAACCGTAAAAAATTATGCGTGTGAAAATTATGATTTAGTAATTGACGCACAGGGTTTATTGAAATCAGCAATTACGGCACGTTTTTTAGGTAAAACTGTCGCAGGATTTGATAAAAATTCGATTCGAGAATCGTTAGCAAGTTTGTTTTATAAACAAAAAATTGCTTGTGCTTACGATGAAAATACAATTGATAGAAATTGTGCAGTTTTATCGCAACCGTTAGGTTTTTCAATTTCTCACGAAGAAATTTTAGCGAAAACCCCATTTTTATTTTTTCACACACCACAAACTGATTTGAGCAAATTTTTAAAATCAGATTTGAAAAATATCGTGTTTGTCATCGGTTCAACCTGGGAAAGTCGAAATTATCCGCCTGAAAAATTTGTCGAAGTGGCGAATGAATTAAAACAAAATTGCTTGGTGATTTGGGGAAATGAAATTGAACGTGAAACAGCTGAAAATATGGCGAAAAACTCACTCTTTATTCGTGTTTTACCAAAATTAGATTTGAATGATTTGAAAGCATTATTGTCGCAAGTAGATTTAGTGATTGGCAATGACACAGGACCAACGCACATCGCATGGGGATTAAATACGCCATCGATTACACTTTTTGGTTGCACGCCAATTAGTCGAGTTTATCAAACGGACATCAACAAAGTGTTAAAATCGTCCTCTATCGTTAATGTACGAAAATTAAACAAACGTGACGACTCGATTAAAACTATTCAATCATTTGAAATTACACAACTCGCAAAGGCATTATTAAAATTATGAACACGTTACTTTATAATAAATTTTTCAATCTATTCTGTGAGGTTTATTCATGACTAAATGTCTTTCTTGTGGGTATGTCCGCCACGATTTTGAATTAAATTGTCCAGAATGTGGGAGTTTTTATTCCAAAATTTCTGAAAATTTAGTTTCAGAGGAAAAATCTAAAAAAGCAGATGCTGTTATTTTGGAAACAAACGTTGAAGAACAAAAGAATTTTTCTTTAAAAGAACGCTTTTTACAATTATTTCGGTGATATTTTATGAATTTTAAGCGTTATTTTACCGTCGTTTTAGTTGTGTTTAGTTCAAGTTCGTTTGCCGCCGCGAAAATTGAAAATTGGCAAACGCAAAAAGGTTCGCGTGTTTATTTTGTGCAAACTGATGCGCTCCCGATGGTTGATATTCAAGTCATTTTCGATGCTGGAAGTGCCAGAGATGGCGAAAAATTTGGTTTGTCGTCTTTCACGACAAATTTACTCGATTCAGGCGCGGGCAAATGGAACGCAGAAGATATAGCACAACGATTTGAAAGTGTCGGCGCGAATTTTGGCACAGCGAGTTCAATTGATAACGCAAGCGTGACGTTGCGAACTTTAACCGACAAACCGCTTTTTGATAAAGCCATTGACACAATGCGCGTTATTTTAGGTAATCCAACGTTTGCAAAAAATGATTTTACTCGTGAAAAAAATCGCACTTTAGTAGCATTAAAACAGCGCGAAGAATCGCCTGGTGATTTGGCTAATTTAACTTTTTATAAAGCCATTTACGGTGAGCATCCTTACGCACATCCAAATTTAGGTATTTTGCAGACAGTTGAAAAATTCACTGAAAAAGACGTAAAAAATTTTTATAAATCCTATTTCACCGCGTCAAATGCCATCGTTGTGATTGTAGGCAATTTGTCGAAATTAGATGCTGAAAATACCGCGAATTTACTCGTTTCAGATTTACCGCAAGGCGAGAAACCTGCGCCATTGCCTGACGTTCCAGCGTTGAAAAAATCAACAACTCAGAATCTTGATTTTCCTTCAACACAAACGCACGTTTTGGTCGGTTTAACGGGAACGTATCGCAAAGACCCTGATTATTTTCCGCTTTATGTGGGAAATCATATTTTAGGCGGTGGCAGTTTAGTTTCAAAATTATTTGATGAAGTGCGTGAAAAACGTGGGCTTGCATACAGCGCGTCGAGCGGTTTTATGCCACTTTTGAAAAATGGTGTTTTTGTAGCAAGTTTACAAACGCGCAATGACCAAACGGCGCAAGCGTTAGAGGTTTTAAATCAAACATTAGCAGATTTTGTCAAAAATGGCGTAACGGATACGGAATTGACTGCCGCAAAAAATAATATTGTGGGTGGTTTTCCGTTGAAATTTGATAGCAATAAAGAATTAGTAAATTACGTTTCGATGATTGGTTTTTATCAAATGCCACTCGATTATTTGGATACATTTCAACAAAATGTGCAAAACGTTACCAAAGAACAAATTGCTGATGCGTTTAAACGGCGCGTGGATTTGAATTTGTTACAAACTGTTACCGTCGGGAAAAAATAAATGGCTGATAAAGCAACACAAAAGAAAAAAGCTGAATCGCAAAATTCATCGATTGCAAAAAATCGTCAAGCCACACACGAGTATTACATCGAAGAACGCTTTGAAGCGGGTTTGGTTTTGGAAGGTTGGGAAGTGAAAAGTCTGCGTGATGGGCGCGTGCAGCTTAAAGAAAGTTATGTGACTATTAAAAAAGGCGAAGCATGGTTGCAAGGCGCACATATTTCAGCGTTGCTTTCTGCTTCAACGCACATTAAACCTGAAGCGGTTCGTAACAAAAAATTGCTTTTGAATCGTCACGAATTGAATAAATTGATTGGCGCGGTTGAGCGAAAAGGTTACACCATTGTGCCACTTGGAATGTATTGGAAAAGTGGGCGTGCAAAAATCGAAATCGGTTTAGCGAAAGGGAAGCAATTACACGATAAACGCGCGGCGTCAAAAGATGCTGATTGGAAACGCGAAGCGGCGCGGATTATGAAAAAAGGTTAATCATGTACGCTGAAAAACTAAAACAATTTGATAACCTCGAAAACTTAGGCGGTAAAGCATGGGAACACGCAGTTTTACTTGATTTCACTGAAAAATCTGGCATCAAAGATTGTGCGATGCACTGTTTTCATTATCAGCAAATGCTCGAATTACTATTAAAACATTTGCTTGAAACCAAAAGTGAATTTGGCGGATACAGTAAAACGCATAAATTACAACGGTTACTCGAAGAATTGATTGCAACTACCACTTTTAGAACCGACAAAAACAAATACTTTATGGCGTTGCAAGTTATCAGCGTGTGCACCGAAGAATACCGTTACAATTTTTTACTCGATTGCAACGGCTATAAATTGAGTGTTGAAATAGCAAATGAACTGTTAGATGAATTACTTGAATTTGTCTAAAAAATCTCGGAGAACATAATGATTATTAACGGAGTTAAAATAGACGCGACATTCGCCGAAGCCTTTCCGATGAAAGGCACGCGAGCGATTATCACCGCGCAAAATGAAAAATGGGCAATGATTGCCGCACAAGCGATGACAGGTTTTGCAACGTCGGTTATTGCTTGCGGCTGTGAAGCGGGCATTGAACGGGTTTTAAGTCCTGACGAAACCCCAGACGGTAGACCTGGTGTTTCAATTATGATTTTTGCCATGGGTGGCAAAGGTTTAGCAAAACAACTCGAAACACGCGCGGGACAATGCGTTTTAACATCGCCAACTTCTGCACTTTTTGCAGGGATTGACGGTGGAATTCGCATCCCATTGGGAAAAAATTTGCGTTATTTCGGTGACGGTTTTCAAACTTCAAAAGTGATTTCTGGTAAACGTTATTGGCGCATTCCTGTTATGGACGGCGAGTTTTTAGCCGAAGCCACAACAGGACAAGTTGACGCTGTTGGCGGCGGTAATTTTTTGGTTTTAGCAAAATCACAACCACAAGCTCTCGCAGCATGTGAAGCCGCCATCGAAGAAATGAAAAAAATCCCTAACGTGATTATGCCTTTCCCAGGTGGTGTAGTGCGTTCAGGTTCAAAAGTCGGTTCAAAATACAAAACACTTAACGCTTCAACTAACGACGCATTTTGTCCAACGCTCAAAGGTTCAACGAAAAAAACCGATTTATCACCAGATGTCGAATCGGTAATGGAAATCGTCATCGATGGTTTGAGCAAAGAAGACATCGACAAAGCCATGCGCGTTGGCATTCAAGCGGTTTGTGATTTAGGTGTTGAAAACGGTATCACGCGAATTAGCGCGGGAAATTATGGCGGCAAATTAGGTCCTTTCCATTTTCATTTACAGGAGATTATGGCGTGAGCGCATTAACTTTCACTTTAAAAACTCGCCCCGATCAACGTGTCGATATGTCGCCGCTGGTTTGTCAAAAATTAGAAAATTTAGAACCTGTTGAAATTGGTGCAATCAAATTACATTGCGGCAAAAAGAAAATGCGCGTTGATGAACTTTTTACGATTAGCGGCTTTGATACAACACACATTTCGATTAAAAACAGTTTTTCAAAACTCGATTACATCGGTAAAGAGTTAGACGGTGGTGTGATTCACGTTGAAGGGGATGTTGGCGCGTATTGCGGTATGGGAATGAAATCGGGGTTGATTAAAATTTTAGGCGACGCGGGCATTTACGCAGGTTGCGAAATGAAAAAAGGGCATCTTGAAATTGCTGGGAATGTCGGCGATTTTTTAGGTGGCGCACTTGCTGGCAATAAAATGGGAATGAAAGGCGGTTTAATTTTAGTACGCGGCAACGCGGGTGATAGAGTTGGCGACCATTTACGTCGTGGCACAATTTTAATCGAAGGCAGTGTCGGCGATTATTGTGGTTCAAGAATGATTGCAGGCACTATTGCGG
>JBASLW010000130.1:0-12016 GCA_049656545.1 Methylococcaceae bacterium | reverse complement strand
CACCAATACCACCCGCATTCACTGGTGTGTTGCGCCATGCGTTGTGAGTAAAATGTGAATCAACAGAAACTGCTACAACTTCAACATTACGTTTAGTAAATTCGTCCATTCTGTGGTCTAACGCAATCAATTCACTTGGGCAAACAAAGGTAAAATCTAATGGATAAAAGAAAACGAGGGCATATTTCCCTTTTGTCGCATCTGAAAAAGAGAATGAATCAACGATTTCGCCTGTGCCTAAAACCGCTGGAACAGTAAAATCTGGGGCTTGCTTACCAACTAAAACGCTCATGAAAAACTCCTAAAGTAAAAATGACTAAAACTGCCGTTTTGACGACTGGATAATTCTACACTAAAACAGTGGGTAATCGTCTAGGCGAATTAAATCTTGAAAATCATGAAACAAACTAAAAATTCAAAACCTGTAAAACATTGACAACAACCGTTTTTAATTTGACATTTTAGTCAAAATCGTTAAATTTACGCGCTTGGAGTGGCTTTGCTTGTAAGCATTTGCCCTCTAAAACTAACGTTAGTCGTAAATCATAATTACCGTTCTGTCATGTAACAGAATATCAGGAGAACCCAATGAAGAAATCTTTAAAAAGTTTGTTGCTTACAGCTAGCATTGCTACGTTGCTTGCAGCACCAGCTATTTCATCAGCGAATGCTGATTTGGAAAAATTAACTCAAAACCCTGCTAACTGGGCAACATGGGGCGGCGATTATGCTGGCACACGTTTTAGTAAATTGAACCAAATTACTACAGACAACGTTAAAAATTTACAACCTGCTTGGTCTTTCTCAACAGGCGTATTGCGTGGTCACGAAGGTGGTCCATTAGTTGTTAATGGCGTGTTATACATTCACACACCGTTCCCTAACACTGTTTACGCAATCGATCAAAACACACAATCTGTTATTTGGGAATTCACTCCAACTCAAGACGCTGACGTAACGATTCCTGTTATGTGCTGCGATACTGTGAACCGTGGTTTGGCTTACGGCGACGGCAAAATTTTCTTGCAACAATCTGACACTGTTTTAACAGCGTTAGACGCTAAAACAGGTAAAAGAGTGTGGAGCGTTCAAAACGGCGACCCAAAATTGGGTATGACCAACACACAAGCTCCTTTAGTTGTTAAAGATAAAGTTATCACAGGTATTTCAGGTGGTGAATTTGGTGTTCGTGGTTTCTTAGCCGCTTATGACATCAACACTGGCAAGTTAGCTTGGAAAGGCTACAGCATGGGTCCAGATAAAGACACCATCATTGACCCGAAAAAAACAACAGCTTGGAAAGACGGTAGCGTTCAACCAGTTGGCGAAAATTCAAGTACAAGCACTTGGAAAGGCGACCAATGGAAAATCGGTGGCGGTACAACTTGGGGCTGGTTCAGCTACGACCCGAAATTGAACTTGATTTACTACGGATCAGGCAACCCTTCAACTTGGAACCCAGTACAACGTCCAGGCGACAACAAATGGTCAATGTCATTGTGGGCGCGTGATGCAGACACAGGTGCTGTGAAATGGGTTTACCAAATGACTCCGCACGACGAATGGGATTTCGACGGCATCAACGAAACTGTTTTGACAGACCAAGAAATTGGCGGCAAAACACGTCAAACTATCGTTCACTTTGACCGTAATGGTTTTGGCTATACGTTAGATCGCGTCACGGGCGAATTGTTAGTTGCTGAAAAATTCGACAAATCTGTTAACTGGGCAAGCCACGTTGACATGAAAACAGGTCGTCCACAAGTTGTGTCTAAATACTCAACGGAACAAAATGGCGAAGACACAAACACAGCTGGCGTTTGCCCAGCGGCGTTAGGTTCTAAAAACCAACAACCTGTTTCTTACTCTCCACAAACTGGCTTGTTCTACATTTCAGGCAACCATTTGTGCATGGACTACGAACCATTTGAAGTAGCCTACACAGCAGGTCAACCTTATGTTGGCGCGACTTTAACAATGGGTCCTGCAGGCGCAGACGTTATGACTGGCAAACCAGATGGTTCAACCAACTTAGGTCAATTCACTGCGTTTGACGCAAAAACGGGTAAAATCGCTTGGTCTAACAAAGAAACATTCTCTGTTTGGTCAGGTTCAGTTGCAACTGCGGGTGGCGTAGTGTTCTACGGTACATTGGAAGGTTACTTGAAAGCAGTTGACGCAAAAACAGGTAAAGAATTGTACAAATTCAAAACCCCATCAGGCATCATCGGTAACGTAAATACTTGGGAATTCAACGGCAAACAATATGTTGGCGTTCTTTCAGGTATCGGCGGCTGGGCTGGTATTGGTATCGCTGCTGGCTTAGATAGCGGCGAAGCGGGTTCAAACTCTGAAGGTTTAGGCGCGGTTGGTGCATATAGAAGTTTAAGTTCATTCACCAAATTAGGTGGAACTTTGACCGTTTTCGCATTACCTAGCAACAAATAAGCATTTTTAAAAACTTGCTTTTTAGTTAGCCCAAAAGCCCTAGCCGACTTATTCGGTTGGGGCTTTTTTTATTGAGGATAAAAAATGAAAAAATCTGCTGTTATTTTGGGACTAGCGTTAAGTGCAACCATTTTTAGCGCAAATGCTGAAAAGTTTAAAGTTTGCGCTGACCCACTTAATCCACCGTATTCAAGCAATAAAGAAGATGGTTTTGAAAATAAAATTGCTTCGTTATTCGCAAAAGAACTTGGGCAAGAATTGGAATACTTTTGGTTGCCACAACGTATTGGTTTTATTCGTAATTCGCTCAATGCGTTTGTGGATGAAAATGCCGTCGAAAGCAAAGAGTTTAAATGCGACATTGTGATGGGAATGCCCGAAGGAAGCGATATGGTTCAAACCACACAACCTTATTATCATTCAACGTATGTTTTGTTGATTGCTAAAAATCGTGGCTTTGATGATATTCAAGACCATTGGCAACTCGGACAGCTTCCTGAAAATCGCAAAGAAAAATTGAAAATGGCGATGTTTGACAGAGGTGCAGGCACGGATTGGATGCAAAAACATGATTTACTCGAACAAGGCATTCCTTATCAAAGCATGACAGGTGACGCGCAACATAACGTGGCAATGCAAATTTCTGATGATTTAAAAGCAAAAAAAATTGATGCGGTGATTTTATGGGGCGTTTTGGCAGGTCATGTCGTGGCACAAAATTCAACTGGTTATCACGTTATTCCGATGAAATCCGAAGCAGGCGTTAAATTTGATTATCAAATGACAATGGGCGTGCGTAAAAATGACAAAGAACGCAAAGAAAAATTAGACAAACTGATTAGTGAAAAATCAGCAGAAATCAACACTATTTTGTCGCAATATCACATTCCGCTTCTGCCGATTGAAGCAGTTGCAGCTAAAAAAGACTAAAAAATGAAACTCACAAAAATCGTCGGTATTCATGCCGCGCAATCGGCTTTGATGTATTCGCCGCAAAAAATTACCCGTGTTTGGCTCAATACTGAACGTAGCGATAAACGTTTAGAAACGTTGCTTGAAACGTTGTCAGAATTAAATGTGCCGCTTGAAAAAGTTGACCGTAAAAAACTCGATAAACTTGCCGATGGCATGAATCATCAAGGCGTGGTATTAGAAGTTTCGTTGCCTGAAGAATTGTCTGAAAATGAATTAAAAACAGCGGTTGAACATTTAACCGAATCTGCGTTATTTTTGGTTTTAGATAATGTGCAAGACCCGCATAATTTAGGTGCGTGTTTGCGAAGTGCTGATGCGACAGGTGTTCACGGGATTATTATTACAAAAGACAATGCGGTGGGAATTACACCAACTGTTTGCAAAGTCGCAAGCGGCGCAGCGGAGACAGTGCCTGTTTATGTAGTCACCAATTTAGCGCGAACCTTGCGTTGGCTTAAAAGCGAAGGGATTTGGATTATTGGCACCGCAGGTGAAGCGCAAAATACGATTTATCAAAGTGATTTCACCGTTCCAATGGCGTTAGTGATTGGCGCAGAAGAAAAAGGAATGCGTCGTTTAACTCGTGAACAATGTGATTTACTTATTAAATTGCCAATGCGTGGAACGGTTGAAAGTTTGAATTTATCAGTCGCAACAGGTGTTTTACTTTATGAAGTATTACGACAACGGCAATAAATAATGCTTCAACACGAAACCAATTTGCTAACAGGATTAAATACGGCAACTGTGTCAGAACGTTTACAGTGCGATGGCTATAATCAGTTAATCGAAAAGCCGCCGTTGCCGTTGTGGAAATTATTATTAGCGCAATTTAAAAGCGTGTTGATTTTAGTGTTATTGATTGCCGCAGTTGTTGCAGCAGTTATTGGTCATCGTATTGATGGTGCAGTCATTGTTGTTGTCGTTTGGATTAACGCGCTGCTCGGTTTTTATCAAGAATTCCAAGCCGAAAAATCGTTAGCCGCGTTGAAAAAAATGTTGTCATTGCAAACGAAAGTGCGACGTAATGGAAAAATAATTGAGCTTTCAGCAACAGAATTAGTACAAGGTGACGTGGTGTTACTGGAAGCGGGTAATAAAATTCCTGCTGACGGACAAATTATCTGTGCGTTCAGTTTGCAAGTCGATGAGTCGGCATTAACAGGCGAATCTGTGCCTGTTGAAAAAAAAGTAGCTCAAATGCTTTTTATGAACAATGTTGTCACACGCGGACGTGCTGAAATGATTGTGACGGCAACGGGAATGCGAACTGAAATTGGGAAATTGGCGAATTTACTTAATGAAACCGAAGAAGAGGCAACGCCGTTACAAATTCAACTTGATAATTTAGGCAAAAAATTAGCATCGATTGCGATTTTGATTGTGATGATTTTGTTTGCGAGTGCGTTATGGCGCGGCGAAGCCTTGATTAACACATTATTTACGGCGATTGCTTTGGCAGTGGCTGCGATTCCAGAAGGTTTACCAGCGGTTGTGACGGTGACGTTAGCGTTAGGAATGCACCGCATGGCAAAACATAAAGCGATTGTGAAACGTCTTGCAGCAGTAGAAACTCTCGGTTGCACAACCGTGATTTGCACCGATAAAACGGGAACATTAACCGTTAATCAAATGACAGTGCGGGAGTTTTTTTATCACGATCAAATTCATCATGTCAGCGGTGAAGGTTACGAAATTAAAGGTGACATCACGCCGCCGATACTTGATTGTCAAAATTTATTGTTGCCGCTAGTTTTATGCAACGACAGCCAATGTCACAATCAAGAAATTATCGGCGACCCAATGGAAGGCGCATTGTTAGTTTTAGCGGCAAAAAATGATGTGTTCAAAGAAACAACTGTCCAAAAATTTCCACGCCTTGCCGAAATTCCTTTCGATGCCGAATACAAATTCATGGCAACGTTTCATCAAATTGGCGAGGAAATAAAAATTTTCGTCAAAGGTGCGCCCGAAGTTTTACTTTCGCATTGTAAGGCAAATTCCTTGCTAGAAAAAAATCATGAAATGGCAAATAAAGGCTTGCGAGTTTTAGCGATAGCGACAAAAACTATTCGTGCGTCTGAATTTTCAAAAGAGAGTAATTTATTTCCTTATCTTGAAGAATTGGAATTTGTAGCGTTAATTGGTTTGCAAGACCCGCCACGTCCCGAAGTGCGTAACGCGATTAAATTATGTCAACACGCTGGTATTGCGGTCAAAATGATTACGGGCGACCAAAAAAACACCGCGAACGCGATAGCGCATGAATTAGGGTTAACAGGTGAAATTCTCGACGGAACGCAACTTACTGACTTAAATGACCAACAATTAACGGCGCACGTTAATCAAATCGGTGTTTTTGCCCGAATTGCGCCTGAACAAAAATTGCGGATTGTGAACAGTTTGAAACGATTAGGTCACGTTGTTGCCATGACAGGTGACGGTGTGAATGATGCGCCAGCCTTGAAAAGTGCTGATATTGGCATTGCAATGGGAAAATCGGGAACAGATGTGGCGAAAGAAGCCGCCACAATGATTTTAACGGATGATAATTTTGCCGCGATTGTGAAAGCCGTTCACGAAGGACGCGGGATTTATGAAAACATGGTGAAATTTATTCGTTTTCAATTATCAACTAACATCGGTGCGATTTTGTGTGTGGCGATTGCACCGTTATTAGGTTTGCCGTTGCCTTTTACTGCAATTCAATTACTCTGGATTAACATTATTATGGATGGCCCTCCTGCGATGTCGCTCGGCGTAGATTCGACACGATTAAACATCATGACCGATAAACCACGTCAAAAAAATGCACAATTATTATCGTGGCGACGCATTGCGTTGTTAGGTAGTTTTGGCACGACGATGACCATTGGCACGTTAGGTATTTTATTTTTAGATTTGCATTTTCACCAAATTGAACACGCAACAACGTTGGCTTTCACAACCTTTGTGTTATTTCAAATTTTCAACGTTTTTAATGCACGTTCTGAAAAAGACAGCGCGTTTAATCGTCATTTTTTCAG
Source organism: Methylococcaceae bacterium (assembly GCA_049656545.1). GTDB lineage: Bacteria > Pseudomonadota > Gammaproteobacteria > Methylococcales > Methylomonadaceae > UBA10906. Next base: position 5,567 of record JBASLW010000130.1, on the reverse strand, counting down.
TAATCGTTGGTTATGGTTATCGCTGGTTAGTGTATTGATTTTTCAGATTACAATTGTGCAATGGCAACCCGCGCAATTGATTTTTAAAACCGTTGAATTATCAAAATGGGATTGGCTGATTGCGGCAATTGTGGCGAGTTCAACCTTATTTTTTGAAGAAACACGAAAGCTATTATTTCGTGTGTTTTACCGCTAATTTTTAAGTTATGGCAAATTTTAACGTTCATCTTTCAGTTGCTGCGAGCAGTAGCGCGATTGCCGCTGTCATCGGTGTTAATTTAAATGTAATGGATTTTTCGCACGCCCCTTGGTTGGTATTTTTAGGCATTGTTGGCGGAATGTTGCCTGATATTGATGCTGTGAATTCTAAACCTGTGCGCTTGTTGTTCAATGTTTTAGCGTTACTTTCAGCAACAGCAGTATTATCCATTTTGAAAAATTACGTTGTGTCATATCAATTATTTGCGTTGGCATTTGGCATTTATTGGTTAACCCGCTTTTTAGTTTTAGCATCAATTAAACGATTTACCGTTCATCGTGGAATTTTTCATTCGATTCTCGCTTTGTTGTTTTTTGCTTTTTTAATGGTTTGTATTAGTGATTTAGCGTTTAAACAAAATCCGATGTATGCGTGGTTAAATGGATTTTTTATTGGTTTTGGCTTTTTGGTACATTTGTTACTCGATGAAATGTACAGCGTAGACTTGTCAAATCGACGAATGAAAAAATCGTTTGGCACAGCGTTAAAATTATTCAATTATAAAAATTTACCGTCGTCTGCATTGATGACATTGCTTACTATTTTTTTGTATTGGGCAACGCCATCGCTTAAAGCAAATCCATTTTATGCGATTTTTTTATCACTTTGATTTTGAAACTAAAGTTAAGACGCACCGTATTTTTATTGTTAAAATGCCTAAAGTTTCTTAATTATCCCCTTGTTTATTGAGTTGTTATTTTCATGAAAATCCGCGTTTTGCTTGCTCTTACCGCTTTAACTTTTTTTTCTCAACCCAGTTTTTCAACGGTTTATAATCCGCCTGAAAAATCACACGACAATGTTGTTGCAGAATATCCTAATGAAATTGCAGTGACTCGCGCGGAGAAAAATGAAACGTTGCTCGATGTAGCGCGCCGCTTTTCGCTTGGTCAAGTTGAAATTATTCGTTTGAATCAAGAATTAGATCGTTGGCTTATCAAAAAAGATCAAATTATCACCTTGCCAAATAAACGAATTTTGCCTGATTCACCGCACGTTGGCATTACGCTGAATATCGCCGAATATCGAATGTATTATTACGCGACGAATGGAAAAATTTATTCATTTGCTCACGGTGTGGGGCGACAAGATTGGAAAACCCCGCTTGGCAGAACGACGATTCAAAAGAAAGTCAAAGATCCCGTTTGGCGACCACCTGAATCGATTCGCCGTGAACACGCCGCAAATGGCGACCCATTACCTGAAGTTGTTCCTGCAGGAATTCATAATCCGCTTGGGGCTTATGCGCTATATTTAAATTTACCTGGTGATTATCGAATTCACGGCACTGACATCGATAAAATTTTTGGGATTGGTATGCAAATTACGCATGGTTGCGTGCGAATGTATCCTGAAGATATTGAAACGCTTTTTCACATGGTTAGTGAAGGCACACCTGTTCACATCGTCAAACAACCAATTAAAGTCGGTTGGCTCAATAATGTTTTATACGTTGAAATTCATCCTGATTTAGAAGGCGAAGAAACTACACCACAGCAACGTGTTGCAAGTGCATTGACGTTAATTCAAAAAGCCAATAATTACGCATTGCCTCAATATGACGAAGCTGCATTAAAAGAAGCGGCCGAAAAACAAACAGGTAATCCCACAGCAATTTATCAACGCTCAGAAGAAGAAATTGCCGCAAGCGAATTAGTTACTCCGCCAGAACCTGAAATTCCCGTTATTGCACCTGTGGTAAAAAAAGTCGCCGCACCTGTTGCAAAACTTGTCGCTAAATCTAAAAAAACACCTGTAAAAAAATTAGCAGTTGCAACTAAAGTCAAAACAATTAAATCAGCAAAACCTATTTCTAAATCGGCTGCAAAAATAACTCCTAAACCTGTTTCATCGGGTTATCACAAACCTTAAACATTTAAAAATTATGAAAAAAATCTTTATTTCAGACAAGCTTGCCAACGATGGCGTAAATTATTTAAAAGAACAAACCGACATCGAAATTCATTTTGAAGTGGGTTTAACAGAAGACCAACTTTGCGAAAAAATTAGCGATTTTGACGCGCTGTTAATTCGTAGCGATACCGTTGTCACACCAAAAGTGTTACAAGCCGCGAAAAATTTGAAACTTATCGGACGCGCGGGAATTGGCGTTGATAATGTTGATATTCCAGCGGCAACGGAAATGGGCGTAATTGTGATGAATACGCCTGATGCCAACGCGACAACAACGGCTGAATTAGCGATTGCACACATGATGTCACTTAGTCGCCATTTGCCAGCCGCTGACAAATCCGTTCGTGAAGGCAAATGGGAACGCTCGAAATTGATGGGAACTGAAATTGCACAAAAAACGCTTGGCATTGTGGGTTTTGGCACGATTGGGCGTTTAGTTTCACAACGTGCGGCAGGATTGAGAATGAAAGTTATCGCATTCGATCCATTTGTTGCGCCAGAAATTTATGCCGATTTAGGCGTTGAATCTGTGACATTGGACGATTTAATTTTGCGTTCTGATTACATCACGTTGCATTGCCCATTGATTGAAAAAACAAAAAATATCATCGGTAAAGCGCAACTGGAAAAGATGAAAAAGTCGGCGATGTTGATTAACTGCGCTCGCGGTGGATTGATTGATGAAGCAGCACTTTATGACGCATTAAAAAATAAACAAATTGCGGGCGCGGCATTAGATGTTTTTGATATTGAACCGCCAAAAGATTCGCCACTTTTAGAATTAGACAATATCGTTTTCACGCCGCATTTAGGCGCGTCAACAAATGAAGCGCAATTAGCTGTCAGCGTTGAAATTGCCAAACAAGCCGTCACATTTTTACGCACAGGCGAAGCGGTTAATGCGTTGAATTTGCCGCGTGTTTCGGCAGATGAATTGAAAAAATCTAACGACTACATGAATCTTGCTACGCAATTAGGCAAAGTATTAGCAGGTTTGAGTTTGCAACCATTAACGAAATTGGAAGTTTCTTTATTTGGTAAAGCGGCAGACGTTTTGCCTCGACCCATTTCGGTTGCCGCGTTGATTGGTGTTTTAAGCGGACAAGTTTCAACGCCTGTGAATCGTGTCAATGCTGAAAATATCGCAAAACGTCAAGGTTTAGCGTTGGTTGAATCAGTTTCACAAGAAACGCAAGATTATGTTTCGTTGATTAAATTAACGGGTTATAGCGCGGATAGTTCGATTACGTTATCAGGCGTTTTATTGGGTGGACGTTTGCCACGTTTAGTTTCAATTAACGACATGGACATCGAGGTGATTCCCGAAGGTACGTTACTTATTACGCGCCATGACGATAAACCTGGTGTGATTTCGGCGATTAGTTCAGTTTTGGGTAACGCCGCAATTAACATTTCCAGAATGCAAGTCGGTACGGCGGATAATCAAGTACATGCAATGGCGGTAATCAGTATTTCACAGCCTTTAAGTGCAGATTTATTAGAGCAGGTTGGCGCGATTGAAGCGGTAAATCAAGTGGCTCAAATTGCGTTATGAGTTTCGATGTCGTCTGCTTTGATTGCGACAGCACATTAAGCAAAATTGAAGGCATCGACGAATTGGCACGGCGCGTGGGTTTGGGTGAAGAACTCGCCAAACTCACCGACGCTGCAATGAATGGTGAAGTCGATTTAGAAGATATTTACGGCAAGCGTTTAGATTTAATTAAGCCTAATCGTGCTGCAATTGAATGGCTTGCTGATTTTTATATTGCTGAATTAGTTGATGGTGTTAAAGACGTTTTTTCAGAACTTCAAAAACATAACAAAGAGATTCACATTATCAGCGGCGGTTTGTTGCCTGCAATTTTACCGTTAGCGGAATTGTTAAATGTTCCCGTTGAAAATGTTCATGCAGTTGATGTGTATTTTGCTGAAAACGGCGACTATTTAGATTATGAAACAAATTCGCCACTTGCCAAAAATGGCGGTAAAGCGGCGATTATCAAATCTTTAAACTCAACAAAATTGGTGATGATTGGCGACGGAAAAACCGATTTAGAAGCGCAGCAAGCAGGCGCAAAAGTGATAGGTTTTGGTGGTGTGGTGAATCGAAAACTGGTGCGAGAAAACGCGGATTTTTTTGTACCAGATGAAAGTTTGACCGCGATTTTGCCTTTCCTAAACTTATCGTGAATCGGGCACAAGAATCGTGTTTTTAGCGGCTTGTGAATTGTCGATTTCTGGATAATCCAAGGTGTAATGCAAGCCTCGACTTTCTTTACGTTGTTGAGCGCAACGAATAATAAGTTCCGCCACAATTACTAAATTTCGCAATTCCAACAAATCGCTGGTCACACGAAAATGTGCGTAATACTCTGCAATTTCTTTTTTCAATAATTCGACACGATTCATAGCGCGATGTAAGCGTTTATCAGTGCGAACAATCCCAACGTAATCCCACATAAAATGCCGTAATTCATTCCAATTGTGTGACACAACCACTTCTTCGTCGGAATCACTGACTTTTGATTCATCCCATTCTGGCAGATTTTTTGGCACCGAAAGTTGCGGCAATTTTTGCCTAATATCTTCGCTGGCTCGTTCGGCAAAAACCAAACATTCTAATAACGAATTGCTTGCCATCCGATTTGCGCCATGTAGACCTGTGCAAGCGACTTCACCAACTGCGTACAAGTTTTGAATATCGGTTCGCGCAAAGCTATCTGTTAAAATCCCACCACAAGTGTAATGTGCTGCGGGGACAACAGGAATCGGTTGTTGCGTAATATCGATGTCAAACGCTAAACATTGTTGATAAATGTTTGGAAAATGTTCACGAATAAACGAGGCAGGTTTGTGACTAATATCTAAATAAACGCAATCAATGCCGCGTTTTTTCATTTCGTGGTCAATGGCTCGCGCCACAATATCACGCGGCGCAAGTTCTCCGCGTTCATCAAAATGGTGCATAAACGACGAACCATCAGGCAAAATCAAACGTCCACCTTCGCCGCGCACCGCTTCGCTAATTAAAAATGAATTTCCTGCGGGATGATAAAGACACGTCGGGTGAAATTGCATAAATTCTAAATTGCTCACGCGACAACCTGCTCGCCATGCGACTGCCATACCGTCACCTGTCGAACTTTGTGGATTTGTGCTGTACAAATAGGTTTTACTCGCGCCACCTGTTGCCAAAACAATAATTTTTGCTGCAAAGGTTTCGACTTTTTGTTTTGTGCTGTCAAAAACATACGCGCCAACACAGTGATTATTTTCAGTAATTAAATCGATGATATTGTGATTTTCAAATAATTCGATATTTTGGTTTTCTTTAGCGCGTTCAATTAGAGAAAGTGAAACCGCTTTGCCTGTTGCGTCAGCGGTATGAACA
>JBASLW010000129.1:0-2948 GCA_049656545.1 Methylococcaceae bacterium | reverse complement strand
AGGTGAAACAGTTTGTGCTAATGCCATAAGCTGTGATTTCAAGTCTGTTTCAATTTTAACGGTTTCATTTTTGATAGATTCATCCATTATTTCAACTGCTTTTTGGACAATTTCCTCGTCTGTTTTCGCCATTGCAGTTATCTGAATTCCAGCGTCATTACTCGTCGGCACAACTGACGTACCTGAAACACCTTTTTTCAATGCGATTTGCCTTCTGACTTCTGCTAATGGCATATTTTTACCGCGTGCAATCTCATAAATTTCAACCGCAATATCGGAATTCACGGGCGCAGAAATTTCATAAGCCGCTGATATGCTGATTTTATCAAGTTCACGGGTTTCAAAGAATTTTGCTAAATTCATAAAGCGGGTTCGTGATTGTCTAGTGTCGGAACAAATTGTTCCTAGATTTTCTTCAATAAAATTACCAAATTCAACATTATTAGGAATGCGCTTGCGAATTTCTAATAGTATTTTTCCTTTTAATAATTGTGATTGTTGGTCAACGCTCAAATACTCATTAACCAATTGATGTTCGTCTAGTGCGCTGTAATTATCGCGTTCAACCTTCCCAACAAACTTCTTTTCATCATCGTTTAATTCACGCGAATCAACAACTGATTGCGGCATTCTTTGCTTTACCATCACAACACCTCGCGCATTAAACTTTCAATTTCAAAAGTTGCTTTTTCATTATCCATTTCGACAACGCCGTGACCGCTTGCGATTGCGTCACGATATACTTTTCGGTCGCAAATCAGCGAATCGAGTAGCTTTATTTCGGCAAAGTTTTGAATGAATTTTTGAGAATCCGCAATTTCCGTTATTTGCGGATTTGTTGGACACATCGTTAAAACACAATATGCACGCAATCCTTCATTCATTTCACGCGCTTGTTTAACCATGTCTGACATCAAAGGAATTGTGTCAATATCAGGTTGTGACGGACGACAAGGAATGATAAAAATATCAGCCGCAAGCAATCCAGTTCTAAGCTCAACAGAATCTCGACCTTGACAATCAACAACAACGTATTCGTAGCGTTTGTTTAAATCGTGTAACGTTGATTTAATGTTATCGTATTTTTGCACACACGCCATTTGATTTAATGACGTTTCCATTCTGTCATGAAACCAGTTAGAACTCGACCTTTGCACGTCTGCATCAATCAAAATGGTGTCTTTATCGTTTTTCGCCAAAAATGCTGCGATATTTGTAGCAAGGGTTGATTTTCCAACACCCCCCTTTTTACTCCCAATCAGAATAATCATTGTGTCCTCTTTGTTTTTTATTATTTTGAATCGTGATTTTATCACATTTCAATAAGCATAAAAAAACCCGCTGTTACACGGGTTCTTTGTTTGTATTGAATGGTAAGGGCTTCTTATTCTTCCCAATTGGCGATTGGAGCGCGTGTACACCAATTTCGTGTTTGAGCAATCCAATTAGGTCTGTTGTCGGTGCAATTCCGTCGGCGACAAAATAGGTTGTACCGTTGTGATAAAACGCTTGCACACCTGTTTCGCTTGTGAACGCTTTAACTTCATTGCTGTCGATAATCTTAAATTTGCTTGTTCCCCACAAACGAGCAAACCAACCTTTGCCGAATTCTTTATCGGCGGCATTTTGTAATGCGCTATTGAGCGATTCTTTTGTGTAAGCGTTAGCGTTGGATTGTGTTTTGCTAAATTGCGGCTCAATTTTCGCGCCACGACCTCCAGCTTTAAAATCAGCTAATCGTTCATCGTCAGATTTTCCACCTAACAAATCAACAACGGGCTTTGAATCCGTTATGCGCTTGAACGTGTCATTGTTATCTGTGGGGATAAAGAAGCGGTCAACCCACGCAATGCGCTCATGGAAAACGCCCTGCGATTTCAAGATGGCTTGCTCTGGCGTAGAAAAGCTGCTTGTTTTAGTTGGCTTAATCTCAATGCGTTTTTCACCATTCACCGTTGATGTAAAAACTTCCCAACCGTTAGCGAGTACCGCTTTTGCACCGCCTTTGATTTGTTTAATCGTTTCATCTGGCGTTAATTTTGACGCGCTTGAATCAAGTCCTAAATTTTTCAAAATCGAGGCTGAATCTTTTGCCGATACCATGCGTCCTAACAACTGCTCACCGTCATCAGCTTGCATTCGCATGATTTTTTCTGAACCTTGCAATCTGTCCCAAATTGGCAAGATAACACCAACAATCATGCGCTCCGTTTTTGTTTCGGTTTTGGGTGCTGCGGCAATTTGCTCATTCCACATTGCTTTTGCGTCGGCTTCATCAATTGGTTTTGATATTTCGACCTTTTGATATTTCTTATCAATCGTTGCCCATGTGTAGCCCTGTTTTAGCTCATTGACATTATCAATATAAGACGGTGAACCCTGCTTAATGCCATATAACGCGCCACGATGCACTTCTTGACCTTGTGCGTTTAAGCGAGTGCCATTATCTGAAAGCAAAATAATCTGCCCTGCTCTCACGCCTCGCGTTAATTGATAAAAGCCACCGTATTTATTGCTCTTTTTGAGCATATCAATCGTTTGTTTTACCTGATTCCAATCGGCATAACTCACGTCATTTTCAACGCTTAATTCAACGTAACGGGTCGTCGCACCTGTTTTTTCGTCGGTATGTGCAATATCGTCACGGGTCTTTTTAATGCTGTTGGCTTTTAATGTTTGCACACCTTCATCGTAAGTACCGCGCTCTTTTGCATATTCAACGGCATCGTTAATGCGCTGTTCAAATTCTTCAAATACTTGGTCTTGGCGTGTATCGGTAAGTGATAATAAACGATTCAAAAACTGCGGGATTGTCGGGATTTTACTTTCGCTAAAATTGCCGTCTGAATCGAATAAATTTAGCCCTAACTCCGTTGCTGTTTCGTGAAAATTTAACTGTGTTCTGCCTACATACATATCTTTAAATAAGACGTGCAACGCCTCTAAAG
>JBASLW010000128.1:0-14516 GCA_049656545.1 Methylococcaceae bacterium | reverse complement strand
GCGTTTGCAACGTGGTCACTATTTCGGAATTTTTTAGTAAATCGCTCATTTTCTTTTCTCATCATAAATAACCGTTAGTTTACGGTTTTGAAAATTTTACGTTTACACAGAATTATTTACAGTCTCGGGTTAATCGCTTAACAGCGCGTCTAATTTTCCCGCCTTATTTAAGGCATTCAAATCATCAAACCCCCCAACGTGAAAATCCCCGATATAAATTTGAGGGACAGTTCGACGTTGGGTTTTTCGCATCATTTCTTCGCGCATTCCAGCTTGTTCATCGACATTGATTTCGGCATAAGAAGCATTTTTACTATCAAGTAAGCGTTTTGCCATGACGCAATAACCACAACGATGCGCGGTGTAAATTAAGATTTTCTTCATTTTTACGCCGCTTGAATATGTGAAATTGCGCGTTGCAAACGTGCTAACGTTTTTTCTTTACCAAGCAACGCTAATGTAATATCAATTGATGGTGAAACACCGCTACCACAAATTGCTACGCGCAACGGTTGAGCCACTTTTCCCAAACCTAATTCTAATTTTTCAGCGGTATTTTTAACCACATCATGCAAGGCTTCTTTTTCCCAATTTTGCAAATCTGAAAAAGCGGTTTTAAGTTCCGCTAAAACGTTGTCGCTACCTTCACCAAACGCTTTTTTGGCTGATTTTTCTTCATAGTTTTCAAATTCTTGATAAAAATAACGGCTTGCATTTGCCATTTCAACTAAAGTTTTACAGCGTTCACGTTGCGCTTTGACGAGTTCAATTACATCAACAGATTTGTCCGTATTTGCGTCAATGCCAATTGCGCCCAAATGCCAAATTAAATGCGGCACAATTTTTTCGGGTTTATCGTGCATCAAATAATGATGATTGAGCCACAACAATTTTTCCATATTGAATGTTGATGCCGCACCATTCACATCTTTTAAATCAAAATGTTCAATCATTTCAGCAATCGAGAAAATTTCTTGATCGCCATGTGACCAACCCAAACGCACCAAATAATTTAAAAGTGCTTGAGGCAAATAACCTTCATCACGAAATTGCATGACGCTCACTGCGCCATGACGTTTCGATAATCTCGCGCCATCCGAACCCAAAATCATGGGTAAATGTGCATATTCTGGTAGCGGTGCATTTAACGCTTTGAGAATGTTAATTTGACGTGGCGTATTGTTAATATGGTCATCACCACGAATAACGTGTGTAATTTTCATATCCATATCATCAACCACAACGGTTAAATTGTACGTCGGTGAACCGTCCGTTCTAGCAATAACTAAATCATCAAGTTCTTTATTTGCAACGGTAATATCGCCTTTCACTAAATCAGCAATCGTAATCGCCCCATCAACAGGAGTTTTAAAACGTACAACGGTTTTATCACTTTGTGGTTTGTTGGCATCGCGGCATTTTCCGTTATAACGCGGTTTTTCTTTTGCCGCCATTTGTTGTTCACGCAAAATTTCTAATTCTTCTTTGCTGCAATCACAATAATAAGCGTTATTCGTTTCAAGTAATTTGGCGATAATTTCTTTGTAACGTGGAAAATTTTGGGTTTGAAAAGTAGGCTCTGTGTCGTAATTCAAACCGAGCCATTCCATACCGTCAAAAATCGCTTGTACGGATTCTTGCGTTGAACGCTCCAAATCGGTGTCTTCGATTCTAAGAATAAATTTCCCGCCATGTTTTCTTGCATAAAGCCATGAAAATAAAGCCGTACGCGCCCCACCAACGTGTAAATAACCTGTTGGACTCGGTGCAAATCGTGTAATAACTGTCATTGTGAAAACCAAAAATTAAAATGAATAAAAATTAAGCAGTAATGCAAATTTTACTTTCCAATACAAAAACTCGAAAAAATCTCGCCCAACAAATCATCAGACGTAAATTCGCCTGTGATTTCGGCTAAATGTTGTTGTGCTTGACGTAAATCTTCGGCAACTAATTCGCCTGCTAACGCATTTTGTAATTGTGACAACGCTTGCTCGACAAATTCGTGACTGGCTTTTAAGGCTTCTAAATGACGACGACGGGCAATAAATACATTTTCAGCACTAGCATTGAAACCCACAAATTGTTTTAAATGCGATGTTAATAAATCCAAGCCGATATTTTTTTTAATCGATACATAAATCGCCGTGCCGTTTTCAGTCGTTACTATTTCAGGCTCACGAGGCAACAAATCAATTTTGTTATAAACACGAATTACCTCAACGCCTGTGGGTAAAGTTGTTGATAACTTTTCAATATCACTTTCTGATTCACGCGAATCAATGAGCAACAAAATCAAATCCGCCTTCGCCATTTCAGCATGAGCGCGACGGATGCCTTCTTTTTCTACGACGTTGTCGGATTCACGCAAACCTGCGGTATCAATGATATGCAACGGCATTCCGTCTAACTGAATACGCTCACGCAACACGTCGCGCGTTGTGCCTGCAATATCGGTCACAATCGCGGCATCGTGTCCCGCAAGCGCATTGAGCAAACTCGATTTCCCTGCATTGGGTTTACCTGCCAAAACCAGCGTCATGCCATCGCGCAATAAACGTCCTTGCTGTGCTGTCGCTTGAATTTGTGCAATTCGATTTAGCAGCGTTTGCAAACGTCGTTCAATTACGCCATCACTTAAAAAATCAATTTCTTCGTCTACAAAATCAATCGCCGCTTCGACATACACACGCAATTGCGTGAGTTCTTCGACTAATTCGTGAATCTGCGTTGAAAAAACGCCTTGCATCGATTTTTGTGCAGAACGCACGGATTGCTCGGTGGTGCTGTTAATTAAATCAGCAACGGCTTCGGCTTGTGCTAAATCAAGTTTGTTGTTTAAAAATGCTCGTTCGGTAAATTCGCCTGCATTTGCAAGTCGCGCGCCTAACCCTAAAACACGTCGCAACAGCATATCTAAAACGACTGAGCCGCCATGACCTTGAAGTTCTAAAACGTCTTCGCCTGTGTAGGAATTTGGATTGGGAAAATAAATGGCAACGCCTGAATCAATCGTTTCGCCTAATTCATCGAGAAATGGTGAATAAACAGCAGTGCGAGGAGGAAGATTCTTTGAAAGTAATTTTGAGGCAATTTCTAAAACAAGTGTTCCAGAAATTCGGATGATGCCGACACCGCCATTTCCTGACGGTGTCGCAATTGCTGCGATCGTATCTGTGTTTAGCACATTATTTCGCGTTTTCGATTTGTTTTGTGATGTAAGTTTGTTGCAAAATCGACAACGTGTTGTTGATGACCCAGTAAAGCACCAAACCCGCAGGGAAGAACAAGAAAAAGACCGTGAAGACAATCGGGAACATTTTCATAACTTTTGCTTGCACAGGATCAATCGGAGCAGGATTCAAACTTTGTTGAATTTTCATGCTGATACCCATAATCACTGGCAATACAAAGAATGGATCTTGAATCGATAAATCTTGAATCCACAACATAAAAGGTGCTTGACGGAATTCAACAGTTTCGCTAAGAACCCAATACAACGCCATAAACACAGGGATTTGAATCAAAATTGGCAAACATCCCCCCAATGGATTCACTTTTTCTTTGCGATACATCGCCATCATTTCAGTGTTGAAACGTTGACGGTCATCTTTGAAACGGTCTTGCAATTCTTTCAAACGTGGCTGAATTTTTCGCATTTTCGCCATCGATTTGAAACTCGCATTCGACAAGGGGAAAAAGAGCAACTTAATCACAAACGTTACGCCCATAATCGCTACGCCCCAATTGCCAACAATGCCGTGAATCTGATTGAGCAACCAATAAATTGGTTTGCCGATAAAGGTCAACACGCTGTAATCAACGGTTAATTCTAAACCTGTCGCCACTTTTTCCATTAACGGCTGAATTTTAGGTCCAGCGTAAAGTTGCGCGGCAAAATTTGCTTCGGCATTCGCTTCAACGGTGACGGCTGGCGAATACGTTCCAATCACATACTGACCGAGTTTTAACTCTTTGCTGTAAAAATGATTTTCTTGGTCAGCAGGAGGCACCCATGCCGATGCAAAATAATGTTGAATCATTGCCGTCCAACCGCCAACGCTTGCAACGTCTAGGTTTTCGTCGTGCATATCGTCAAAATCAACTTTTTGATATTTTTTCGCTTCGGTATAAATCACGCCGCCGTCATACGCTCGCATTCCGCTAGTGAGCATTCCACCTTGATTTTCAGTGTCTGGTGTTTTCAATAATTGGCTATATTGGCGACCAGTCCACGCAGCTTGCGAACCGTTTTTCACATTTTGCGCTAAATCAATTTCGTAACTGCCGCGTTTAAATGTGAAGGTTTTTGTCACTTGCAAACCGTTTGCATCTTTCCACGTCAACGGTACGTTTAACGAATCTTGACCTGCATCTAAAACGTAATTGTCTTTGGGGGCAGCAAAAATACTGTGGTGATTTGCCGCTTCGACTGAACCTGTGCTGGTAATTAAACCGCTTTGTGCAACAAACAATTTAGCCGCTTCGCCATTGAAAATACGAACAGGATTTTTGTTGATGTCAGGAATCGTAAAACCGAACATGTCACGCAATTTATTGACAGCAGTGTTTTCGTGTTCAACAGGATAGGCAAGTAAATCTAAATTTTGAATCGTGCCGCCTTCAGTGTTGATTTCTAACGCTAACACGTCGGTGGTGATTTTAATGACTTTCGTTGTTGAAGCGGTTGCAACCGCTGGAACTGCCGCTTGTGTTTGCGCTGGCGTTGTTCCTACTGGCAAATCGTCACGCGCATTCACGTTTTCGACAGCCGCTTGAATCACAGGCTTTGGATTGTAATCAGCTTCCCATGCTTGTTGCAGCATAAAAACAAGCATTGCAAAGGTAACGATGAGTAAAAATCTTATATTGTCCATGTTTATTATTTACCGATTTTTTCTGGGACAGGATCGATGCCGCCTTCGTGAAAAGGATGACATTTCGCTAATCTTTTGAGAGTGAGATAAGACCCGACAACGCTACCGTGACGTTCAACCGCTTCTAAGGCGTAACTCGAGCAACTAGGATAAAAACGACACACGTTTCCCAATGCGGGGCTAATGAAATAGCGATAAAATTTTATGGGAGCAGTGATTAAGAATTGCATCGGGAAACCAGTCTAAGCCAATGTTTTTCAAGTGACTTTTGTAGTAGTGAGGGCGCAACATCAAGAGCTTCTTTGCGGGCTAACACCACAATGTCAATGCTAGAAATTGAATGCTGATGCCTGCGAAAATTATCACGGATAATGCGCTTAATTCGGTTACGGTGTACGGCTTTTCTTATATTTTTTTTAGCAACTACTAATCCGAGTCTAGGATGTTCAAAATCATTTTGAACGGCTAGTAACATGAAATAAGTGTCACTAGATTTCGTCGGATTAGTAAAAACTTTCTTGTAATCGGCAGGTGTTGTGAGCCGAATTTTTCTCGGAAAACTAAAGTCAGTTTTCGTCACAGAACTAAATCGTTTAACCGCTAGTGGTTAAACTAGCGCGACCTTTTGCACGACGTGCATTGATCACTTTGCGACCGTTACGAGTTGCCATGCGAGCGCGAAAACCGTGAGTTCTAGCGCGTTTTAATTTACTTGGTTGGTAGGTTCTTTTCATTAGATTTTCAGCCTAAATGGTTTTAACAAAAACAGATAAAATAGTCGGCGGATGATAGAATAAACACCTAGCCGTGTCAATTCGCAGTCTTGAGTTTTGTAATCTAACTCACTGTTTTTTTCGTATTTTCTAAACCTTCTACCCGTAAAATTTTCAATGAGTTCACTTTGGAATATCTGTCTTTCGAAACTTGAAAACGAAGTTGCCAGCACCGAATTCAACACTTGGATTCGACCTTTGCAAGCCGTTGAAACGGAAACAGAATTGTATTTACTTGCCCCCAATCGTTTCGTTTTAGATTGGGTAAAAAAACACCATGCCGCACAAATTAACGATGCGGTGACGGAATTTTCAAATGGCAAATTACAACTGCTTTTTGATGTCGGTTCAAAACGTCACACTATCAAACCCTTGGTTTCAAGTGAACCCGCTGACATTTCACAAACGATAAAAACGCTACAAAATGCGTTGAATAAAAATTTTACGTTTGAAAATTTTATTGAAGGAAAATCTAACGAATTTGCTCGAAAAAATGCGCTTCATGTCGCTGAAAATCCCGGTGTTTTTTACAACCCGTTGCTGATTTACGGTGGTTCAGGATTAGGCAAAACTCACATGATGCACGCAATTGGTAATGAAATTTTGTCGCGAAATCCAGAAACAAAAATTATCTATTTGCATGCTGAACGCTTTGTTCAAGCAATGGTCAAAGCAATGCAACAGAATGTTTTGCATGCGTTTAAAGAATTTTATCGAACTGCTGATGTTTTGCTGATTGATGACATTCAATTTTTCGCAGGTAAAGATAAATCACAAGAAGAATTTTTCCATACTTTCAATAGCTTAATCGATAAAAAACATCAAATTGTGTTGACGTGTGACAAATACCCGAAGGAAATTTCGGGGATTGAAGAGCGTTTAAAATCCCGATTTAGTTACGGTTTGTCAGTGTTAATCGAACCGCCCGATTTAGAAACTCGCGCTGCCATTTTGGTGAAAAAAGCCTCGATGGTAAATATCGATTTACCGCCAGATGTGACATTTTTTATCGCCAAACACATGCCGTTTAATGCACGCGATTTAACAGGTGCATTGCGTCGTTTAATTGCAAATGCAGAATACGAAAATGTGCCAATTACGCTCAATTTTGCGAAAGAAATTTTGCAGGATTTGATTGTTTTGCAAGAAAAAATTGTCAGCATTGAAACAATTCAAAAAACGGTTTCTAAGTATTTTGAAATTCATTTTGATGAATTACTTTCTGAAACGAAATTGCAATCTATCGCTCGTCCACGCCAAATTGCGATGTGTTTAGCCAGAGAATTAACGCCACACAGTTTTCCTGAAATCGGAATCGCATTTAACGGACGAAATCACACAACGATTATGAGTGCGTGTAAAAAAATCGATGATTTAAAAAAAACTGACCTGAAATTATCTGAAGATTATATTCATTTGATTCGAATTTTGTCTGCATAACCGCAATAGTTGCGGAAAATGAAAAATTATTTTTTGGTATTGCTGAAAAAATAATTATTTAAAAATCAACTAGTTAAAAAATATCTTTTCCAATCAAAAATACTATAACATTTTGATTTTAAAATTAAATTTTACCTAAATTAAAAATAAAAATTTGCCTGTGCATAACTCTGTGCATAACTTTTCAAAATCTGTGCATAACTCCCAAAAACCTGTGCATAACCCTGTGCATAACTTTTTTTGGCGTTCTTTTTCAAATTTAATCAAAAAATTGAAACAAAGATTTGATTTTAAAAAATAAAATTTGAAAAGTTACTCCAAAAATGGTAATTATTATTTATATATAATTTTAATTATATATAAATAATAACTTATATCTGAAACATAATTTATATCTATTATTGATATTTATTGAATTTTTTATATAGACGAAATTCAATTTTTTCTTGACTTTTACGAAATTTTAATTTTAAACAGAAAGGAGCCACCATGAAATTCACCATCAACCGCGAAACATTACTTACGCCCTTGCAGCAAATTGTCAGCGTCATCGAAAAACGTCAAACCATGCCAATTCTCGGCAACGTGTTACTGGTACTCGAAAACGATTACCTCACCATGACAGGTACCGACCTCGAAGTGCAGTTAATTTCAAAATTACATTTACCTGACGCAATTTCAGGTTCAATCACGGTGCCAGCGCGTAAATTTTTAGATATTTGCCGATTATTACCAGCAGGTTCTGAAATCAAATTCGAGCAAAACGACGACAAAGTAAAAATCACCTCAAACCGTTCGCGCTTTTCGCTCAACTGTTTACCAGCGGATAATTATCCCGATTTCAACGAAGGCGAACTCGATCACATTTTCGTAATCAACGCAGGACAGCTGAAAAAAGCTCTTGATAAAACAACCTTCTGCATGGCAAACCAAGATGTGCGTTATTACCTCAACGGAATGCTTTTGCACATTTCAAACAGTCGCCTCGAAATCGTTGCATCTGACGGGCATCGTTTGGCGTTGTATGAAGACCAACTCGAAGTCCCAACAGGTTTTGAAGCACGAATCATTTTGCCGCGCAAAGGTGTTTTAGAATTAAACAAACTCGTCAACGACAGCGAAATTGAATTGCGCGTTGAATTTTCAAACAGCAGCATTCGGATTTTCATTAACGACATGATTTTTTCTGCAAAACTCGTTGATTCAAAATATCCAGATTTCAGCAAAGTTTTCCAACAATCGTTTTTCAAACCGATTCAAATCGAAAAAACCGTATTGAAAAATTCACTTACTCGCGTTGCCGTACTTTCAAACGAAAAATTCAAAGGCGTGAATTTCGACATTACCGCTGAAAGTTTGAAAATGAGCGCACACAATCCCGAACATGATGAAGCTGAAGAAGAATTAGCCATTGTCTACGGTGACGAAGAACTATCCATTGCTTTTAACGCACAGTATTTGTCTGAAGCGGTATCGAATTTAGACGGTGATACGGCGTTTATCACGGTAGCAAACGATTCGAGTAGTTGTTTTATCAACGAACCCAATAACGAAAAATACAAATACGTTGTAATGGCAATGCGCCTCTAAACCGCATTTGCGTTATAATGCGCCACCAAAAACGATGCCCGATTTACGGGCATTGTGTTTTTTAGATTTTCAGCAACAGGAAAAACCACACGCTATGAGCAATCCAAAAGATGAATACGACAGCACTAACATTCAAGTTCTCAAAGGGCTAGACGCAGTTCGAAAACGCCCAGGAATGTACATTGGCGACACGGACGATGGTTCAGGTTTGCATCACATGGTTTTTGAAGTTGTTGATAACTCGATTGACGAAGCGTTAGCAGGATATTGCAAAGGCGTTAGCGTGATTATTCACACAGATAGCTCTGTGAGTGTTTCGGACGACGGGCGCGGCATTCCCGTTGATATTCACGAAGAAGAAGGACGTTCTGCCGCTGAAGTCATCATGACGGTTTTACACGCAGGCGGTAAATTCGACGATAACGCTTACAAAGTTTCAGGCGGTTTGCACGGCGTAGGGGTTTCAGTTGTGAACGCGCTTTCTGACGAATTGCATTTAGAAATTCGCAAAAACGGAAAACTCTACAAACAAACGTACAAAAATGGCGAGCCAGTGGCTCCTCTTGCCGAGTTTGGCGAAATTGAAGGTTCGGGTACCACTATTCGCTTTTTGCCCAGCACAGCGACGTTTACGAACGTAGAATTTCATTACGACATTTTGGCAAAACGATTGCGTGAATTGTCGTTTTTGAATTCAGGCGTGCGGATTAGTTTGTTTGACGAACGTAGCGACAAAGAAGATATTTTTGAATTTGAAGGCGGCATCAGCGCGTTTGTCACGCATTTAAACAAAAATAAAACACCGTTATTCCCTGATGTTTTCTATTTTTCAGCCGAAAAAGAAGGCGTGACCGTCGAAGTCGCGATGCAATGGAACGATTCGTATCAAGAAAACGTTTTTTGTTATACAAACAACATCCCTCAACGTGATGGCGGCTCACATTTAGCAGGTTTTCGCGGCGCATTAACTCGCACAATCAACCAATACATCGAAGCTAGCGGCTTGGCGAAAAAAGAAAAAGTTTCAACAACTGGCGACGATGCGCGTGAAGGTTTAACAGCTGTTTTATCCGTGAAAGTTCCCGACCCAAAATTCTCCTCGCAAACCAAAGACAAACTTGTTTCATCCGAAGTCAAACCGCTGGTTGAATCAACGATGAATGAAAAGTTGCAAGAGTTTTTGCTGGAAAAACCACAAATCGCAAAATTGATTGCAGGCAAAATTATCGACGCGGCTAGAGCCCGTGATGCCGCTCGTCGAGCGCGTGAAATGACTCGTCGCAAAACCACGTTGGATATTGCAGGTTTGCCAGGAAAATTAGCTGATTGCCAAGAAAAAGATCCCGCGTTGTCAGAATTATTTTTAGTTGAAGGGGATTCAGCTGGCGGCTCTGCAAAACAAGGTCGTGACCGTCGCACACAAGCAATTTTGCCGTTGAAAGGTAAAATCTTGAACGTCGAAAAAGCGCGTTTTGACAAAATGATTTCATCCGAAGAAGTCGGCACGCTCATCATCGCTCTAGGTTGTGGCATCGGCAAAGAAGAATATAACCTCGAAAAATTACGTTATCACCGAATCATCATCATGACCGATGCGGACGTTGACGGCTCACATATTCGCACGTTGTTATTAACATTTTTTTATCGCCAATTACCTGAAATTATTGAAAAAGGTTACATCTATATCGCTCAACCACCGCTCTACAAAGTCAAAAAAGGCAAACAAGAACATTACGTCAAAGACGATGCGGAATTGAACAGTTATTTGATTCAACTCGCGCTCGAAAAAGCGCAATTGATTACTGACCCATCTGCGCCAGCAATTCAAGGGCAAGGCTTGGAAAAATTAGCCAAAGCATTTTTGGACGTAAACGCGATTATTCAACGTTTGGCGCGACGTTATGACGATTTATTTTTAGACCAATTTTGCTACATTCAACCGTTGAACGATGAAATCAAATCATCAGCAGAATCGATGCAAACATGGCTTGATAACATTCATGCTCGTTTGACGAAAGCGGGTGGATTAGCTGAATTTACAAGCGTTTTGGAATATCACAACGCGCATAATTTCAAAATCACCGTCACTAAACGCCGTCACGGAACAAGCAAAGTTTTCGAGTTGCCGATGGCGTTTTTCAACAGCACGGATTATCAACGTATTTCGACTTACGCGAATGAAACAGCGGGAATGTTTAATGCGGAATCGATGATGCAAATGGGCGAACGTCAACAGCCTGTTGAAAACTTCAAACAAGCGTTTGAGTGGATGATGCGCGAAATCAAAAAAGGGCAAACAATTCAGCGTTACAAAGGGTTGGGCGAGATGAATCCTGAACAACTTTGGGAAACGACGCTCGACAGTAATAACCGTCGTTTGTTGCAAGTTCGGATTGAAGACGCGATTGCCGCCGACGAAATTTTTACCACGTTGATGGGCGATGTGGTTGAACCTCGTCGTGATTTTATTGTGAAACACGCGCTCGACGTGTCGAATTTGGACGTTTAATTATGCTGACTTTCCCCGCTATTGACCCTGTTGCTGTTTCGATTGGTGCTGTAAAAATTCACTGGTACGGCATCATGTACCTGATTGGTTTTGCGGCGGTTTATTTGCTCGGACAACACCGTGCAAAACAAGCGTGGTCGCCAATAAAACCCGAAGCTATTGAAGATTTGGTGACTTGGGGCGCGATGGGCGTGATTTTGGGCGGGCGAATTGGCTATATTTTGTTTTATAACTTCAGCGCATTTTTAGAAAATCCGTTGATTTTGTTCAAAATTTGGCAAGGCGGTATGTCTTTTCATGGTGGTATGTTGGGCGTATTTGTAGCAATGGCGTGGTTTGCAAAAAAACAAAATTGCACGCTTTGGCAACTTACAGATTTAATTGCCCCGATTGCACCGATTGGTTTAGGTGCGGGGCGTTTGGGGAATTTTATCAATTCCGAACTTTGGGGCAGACCAACAGACGTGCCGTGGGCAATGATTTTTCCAAATGGCGGCGACGTGGCGCGTCACCCTTCGCAACTTTACGAAGCGTTTTTGGAAGGCTTTGTGTTGTTTGTGATTGTGTGGATTTTTACTCAAAAGCAACGTCCCACAATGGCGGCAACAGGTTTAGCGGTGATGTGTTACGGCTGTTTTCGATTTTTTGTTGAATTTTATCGTTTGCCAGACGCGCATTTGGGTTATCTCGCGCTCGATTGGGTGACGATGGGACAAATTTTGTCCACACCAATGATTGTGATTGGGGCGGCGTTAATGGTTTTGGCGTATAAAAAAACGGCATAAAAATACGTCTACTAAAAAGCCCCGTAAGCTGGTTCATTACTGGGGCGGTATCGGTTTCATTGGGCGCGTATTCCAGACGCAATTGCTAACCGCTTATTTGAAATTTTCAGTTGAAAAAAGCACGCCATGAGAGAACCACTCTCACTAGAACTCATCATCCATTGCTGGAAGGTTACGGGAGGCTACCGTTCGACGTGCTAAGTTTGTGTGCAAAATGGATAGCAACCCAAATTACCTCATCAATGCAGAATGTGCAAAGGGTAAGCCAGCTTGGCTTGCACGAATTGAAAAGCGTGAAGTTGGCGACCTTCATTATCTCATCAACGCAACAGCGAAGGATAAGTCAGCCTAATAACCACTTAACCGATTGATTCTAATTCAAAATGAAAGACAAAATCAAAATTAACAAATTGAAAAAAGCATTGCAGCTAGTCAAGGATGGTAAATTTGTTCACATTACTTGTTTTAATTCGATTGGTTATTTTTTTAAATTCGGCAAATCAAAACTGGCTTGGAAATATACCCACTTTTTAATAAAAAGCAGTTATCAGCTTTTTGTATCTGGGCAATCGTTGAGTGTTGATAATTTAGTTCCGTATTCTAAAAAATGTGAAATTTATGAAAGCGTTTTGGAAGGTTTGGAAATGGAAAATCAGCAAATGTGCGAAAACGAATTACAAAAAAAGTTAGAACTTGCACTAGATGAAATTCGATTTTTTTATCCTTGTGACGGCTATAACATTGGTTTTCGTCGGATTTATATTCGTGCAACGCGCCGCAAGATTTTTGATGTTGATTTAATGTTGTTGGAATCATGTATTCGGATGCTACAACGGAAAGAACATTTTTCAATTTATTACTTAATCGAAATGACCAAATACTTTTGTATTGATTATGAAAATTTGCGTTTTAAATTAAATGAAAAATCCATTTGGAGGTTTGAAAAAGTCATTGGATTTTTTGAGAACAATTGTGTGAATAAGCATCAGCATGACAAACAGTAATCTATCCACGCAAATAATAGGCTTTGCGATTCACCTGTCAGGCGGTTTGCGACCTATTTCAACTGCTTTCGTGCCTGCTCGTCCTGCTGAGTGGCTGTGATTCTAACCAGATTTCAAGAAAAGAAAACAAATGACCACAATCAGCATCGACACCCAACGCGACAGAGCCGCAAAATTCGCAAAACAATTTGAAACCGCCAGTTATGAAATGGGACAGGCGCAACGATTTGTTACCGATTTTTGTGAAATTTTCGGGATTGACCATCGCCGATTGCTTGATTTTGAAACGCGGGTGAAAAAATCAAGCGGCAAACGCGGACGAATCGACGCTTTTATTCCGAGTTTGTTACTGGTTGAAATGAAATCAGCAGGCGAAGATTTAGACAAAGCCTACGCACAAGCAACCGAGTATTTTCACGGGTTGAAAAATGAAGAATTGCCGCGCTCCGTGTTGGTGAGCGACTTTCAAAACTTACATCTTTACAACCTCGAAACTCACGCCGAACCCGTAAAAATCAAACTCGCCGACTTAGCCCAAAAAATTGACCATTTTCAATTTTTGGCAGGTTACGAACGGATTGCGATTGAAAACCAGCAGAAAATCAACGAAAAAGCCGCTGAAAAAATGGCGGACTTACACGATGAAATTAAAAAAACAGGTTACGATGGCAAAGATTTAGAAAACTATTTAGTGCGCTTGTTGTTCTGTTTATTCGCCGAAGACACGGGGCTTTTTGGTGAAAACGGCGCATTTTTAAATTACCTGCACAATCACACCAAAATCGACGGCTCAGATTTGCACGGCGCATTAACGTTGTTGTTCGACACGCTCAACACTGAACCCAAAAAACGTGCAAAAAATTTACCTGAACATCTCGCAAAATTCCCGTACATCAACGGCGCGTTATTTGAAGGCGGTTTAAGCCCCTGTTATTTCGACGAAGCCACACGCAACACGCTCATCGAATGTGCAAATCTTGATTGGAGCGACATCAGCCCCGCGATTTTTGGCTCATTGTTTCAAGCCGTGATGCACGACGAAGAAGACACGGGCAAAGCGAAAACCAAGAAACGGCGCGAATTCGGCGCACATTACACCAGCGACGCGAACATCATCAAAACCATTAACCCGCTTTTTATGGATGATTTACGCGCTGAATTTGAAAAATGCAGCAAGCAAAAATTACCCGCCTTTCACGAGAAATTAGCAAAACTTAACTTTTTTGACCCTGCCTGCGGTTGTGGCAATTTTTTAATTGTTGCGTATCGTGAATTACGATTGCTTGAAATCGAAGTTATCAAAAAAATTTACGGTAACAAACTCAGCCAGTTAGACGTTGGCGAAACGCTGATTTTATGCAACGTTCACCAATTTCACGGCATCGACATCGACGACAGCGCGACACACATTGCCACCGTTGCAATGTGGCTTGTTGACCATCAAATGAATTTAGAAGTCGGCAAAGCCTTCGGTAATTATTTCAACCGCATTCCGCTCATTAAAAAAGCCAACATCATCAACGCCAACGCGCTACAAA